>NZ_JBHYMS010000016.1:0-131847 GCF_042743185.1 Inquilinus sp. NPDC058860
AGCCTGGACTGTTGCAAACCGGTACAGGCGGCGAGTTCGGTCCTTGGCCCTTTCGCGCGCGGACGCGCGCAGCCCCCTCCCCCTACCCCCCTCCCGCAGGGGGAGGGGGGACTCATTATCCTTCATGCGCCTTCTCGCGTGTCTCCGATGAAGACCCCCGGCTTCTGGTATCGCCCGCAGGCGACGCCGGCGGCCGTGCTGCTGGCCCCGGCCGGCGCGCTCTACGACGTCGCCTCGCGCCTGCGCCGGGCCTTGATCAAGCCGCAAAAGGCGCCCGTGCCGGTGGTCTGCGTCGGCAACCTGGTGGCCGGCGGCGCCGGCAAGACCCCGGTGGCGCTGGCGCTCGCCCGCCGCCTGGCCGAGATCGGGATTTCCGTGCACGTCCTCAGCCGCGGCCATGGCGGCTCGCTGGCCGGGCCGGTGCGGGTCGACCCCGAGCGGCACACCGCCGCCGAGGTCGGCGACGAGCCGCTGCTGCTGGCCCGGGCCGCGCCGGCCTGGGTGTCGCGCGACCGCCCGGCCGGGGCCCGCGCCGCCGCGGCGGCCGGGGCGCAGCTGATCCTGATGGATGACGGATTCCAGAATCCGAGCCTGGCGAAGGACCTGTCCCTCCTGGTGGTCGACGGCGGCAACGGCTTCGGCAACGGCCGGATCCTGCCGGCCGGCCCGCTGCGGGAGCGGCCGGCGGACGGGTTGAAGCGGGCCCACGCCCTGGTGGTGATGGGTCCGGACCGCGCCGGGATCGGGGCGCTGGCCGCCCGCCACGGCCTGCCGGCCCTGGGCGCCCGGCTGGTGCCGGCGGCGGAGGACGCGGCGCGGCTGCGCGGCCGCAAGGTCCTGGCCTTCGCCGGCATCGGCCGGCCGGAGAAATTCTTCGCCACGCTGGCGGAGCTGGGGGCCGAGATCGCCGGCGCCGTCCCCTTCCCCGACCACCACGCCTACACCCCGGACGAGGTGATGCGCCTGGTCGAGACGGCGCAGGAGCGCGGCGCGGTGCCGGTGACGACGGAGAAGGACCGGGTCCGCCTGCCGCCCGAGGCCCGGCCGATGGTCGAGGCCCTGCGCGTCGACCTCGCCTGGGACGACCCCACCGCGGCCGACGCGGTGCTGGAGCCGGTGGCGCGGCGGGCCTTGGGTGTCCGCGACGAGTGAGTAGGTTGGGTTCGAAGGCGAACCCAACATCCCGCCCTCCGCCTCCGTGATTGTTGGGTTCGCGTGCGCGAACCCAACCTACGACCTAGCCCCTGTCGTCTCCCGGCGCGGCGCGCCCCAGGTCAGGGTCGAGACCATGGCGAGCGCCAGCTGACCGTCGGTCGCGAAGGGCCGCAGGAGATCCTCGAGCTCGCGGTCGAACTCGGCGGCCAGGGCCTCGCCCATCGCGGCGCGGCTCCAGGTCGCGCGCGAATGCTGGCCGCGGATGAACTCGGCGACGCTCTGCCGGACCGTGAACGGAAACTCCTTCCGGCCGGCGATGTCCATCCAGGCCTCGTGACGCCCCGCTTCCGCCGCGGCGGCGGCCGGATCGTAGCGGCCGCCGACCCGGGCGATCCAGCGCGTCAGGAACGCCGTCCAGGCGTCGTCGCCGCAGGGCGCTGCGGCCGGCTCGTCGCCGGCGATCACGGCCAGGGTCCCGGTCCAGCCCGCGAGCTTCGGGAACACCGCTTCATGGTCGAGCCAGTGGATCGAGGTGCCGGCCGTGACCAGGTCGAAGCCGCGGTCCGTCCGGTAGGCCTCGGCCGTGTCGCAGGTCCAGGCGATGCCGCCGTGCCGGCCGGCATCCGCCGCCCGCCCCGCCTCGATCATCGCCGCGGACGGGTCGAGCGCCACCACCTCGGCGAAATGATCGGCCAGGACGACGGCGATCTTGCCCGGCCCGCAGCCCAGGTCCAGCGCCCGGCCGCGCCCCTCCACCTGCCCGAGCAAGAATTCATACAGCGCCGGCGCATAGGGCGGCCGGGCGGCGTAGCAGCGAGCGACGTCCGCATCGGCGAAGGCCGACGCCGTGGCCCGGCGCTCCGAGGGGGTGGTGGCGATCCGCCCGGGACGATGCATGGGGCCTCCGCTGGTCGCCGGCGCGGCATCCATCATGCCGCCCGGCGGGCAATATACAGGCTGGTCGTCATGTTGCGGACGACCCGGCCGCCGAAGCCGTCGCTCGCGATGCGCCGCAGTTCGGCCAGCACCGCCTCGCGATCGGCGCGCTGATGTTCGAATAGGTCGCGTAGAGCGCCGCAATCTGGTCCTCGTCCAGCACCAGAGACCACGCGCTCATGGCCGTATCGACGATGTCGAAGGCGTCGGTCCGTTGCAGCGCCGCCAGCCGGGCCTCGGTGTCCAGGCCGAACGGCAGGCCCCGCTCGCCGGCCGCAGGGCTGGACGGGCCCTCCAGCAGGTCCAGGGTCGCGAGATGGAACGGGTCGGGCCGGCTGTCGTCGCCGAACACGTTCCAGAATGCTGCCCACCAGCCGCCGGGGCGAAGCAGGCGCGCGATCTTGGCCAGGGCGGTCTCTTCCTCGAGCCAATGGAAGGCGGTGCCGCTGACGCCGAGGTCGAAGGCCTGGTCTTCGAGCCCGGCATCCTCGAACGCGGAGACCAGCACCGTCAGGGCCGGGTCCGGATGGGCCGTCCGCAGGAATCCGGCGAGGCGGGGGTCGGGCTCGACGGCGACCAGCGGATCGGCGCCGGCCTCCAGCAGCCGGCAGGTCGCCTTGCCCGTCCCGGCGCCGATCTCGAAGGTCGCGGCCCCGGGCCCGAGGGCGCAGCGGGAGCGGAGCGTCCGGTACACCCAGTCCGGGTAGTCGGGACGCGCGCTGTGATAGTTGGCCGGGTCCGTTCCGAAGGCTCGGCGCCCCGCTTCCCTGGCCATTCTCGGCGGCGGCATGATCTGACCTGTCCGGTGAGCCGGTCGGGATGTCCGTCTTGCCCGTGAACGATGCCCGACGGCCCTTCGGGTCGTCCATCCCTGCATTGCCCGCCCGCGCCGGGCCGCCTAAAACGGGCGTCTTTCCCGGCGCGGTAAGGGGGGACCGGCATGGCGGAGGACAGGGTGGCGCGGGCGCCGTGGCTGGTGCTCGGGGCGGTGGTGGCGAGCACCGTGCTCGGCCTGCTGGGGACCGATCTGGTCCTGCCGGCCGTCCCGTCCCTGCCGGAGGCGCTGGGCGGTGACCCGGCCCGGGCGCAGCTGGTCCTGGCCGCCTATGTCGCCGGCAGCTGCGTCGGCCTCCTGGCCTATGGCGCCCTCGGCGACCGCGTCGCCACCCGCACCCTGTTCCTCGCCTCGCTGCTGGCCACCGCGGCCGTGTCGGCAGCCTGCGCAGCGGCCACCGATATCGGCGCCCTGATCGCGCTGCGGGCGCTGCAGGGCGCGGTCGCGTCCGGCCCGGCGGTGTTCGCGCCGGGCATCGTCCGCGCGCTGTTCGACGAGGCCCGCGCCGTCCGGGCGCTGGGGCTGCTCGGCAGCATCGAGGCGCTGGCGCCGGCCCTGGCCCCGATCCTCGGCGCCTGGCTGCTGCTGCTGGGCGGCTGGCGCCTGTCCTTCGCCCTGATCGCAGCCGCGGCGCTGGCGCTGGCGGCGATGGTCCGGGCGTCCGGCCTGCTGCCGCAGGTGGCGCGGCGGCCGCGCGGCGGCTATGCCCGCCTGGCCGCCGACCCGGTGTTCCTGCGCTACGCCCTCAGCCAGGCCTTCGTCCTCGGCGGGCTGCTGACCTTCGTCCTGGGCATGCCGGCGGTGTTCGTGCACGCCCTGGGCGGCACCATCGCCGATTTCGTCGTCATGCAGGTCTGCGGCATCGCCAGCTTCATGCTGACCGCGAACCTCGCCGGCAGCCTGGTGGCCCGGCTGGGGGCGGAGCGGCTGATCGGCCTCGGCACCGGCGTCGCCGCGCTGGGCGCCGCGGCAACCCTGGCCTATGCCCTGGCGGGTGGCGCCGACCCCCGGCTGATCGCCGCGCTGTTCGTGCCGGTGAATGCCGGGCTCGGCCTGCGCGGCCCGCCGGGCTTCTTCCGCGCGGTGATGGCGGCACGCGGCGACGACGCCCGCGGTTCCGCCCTGGTGGTCCTGGCGATCCTCGCCGCCGCCGCGGCCGGCACCGCCGCGGCCGCGCCGCTGATCGACCGCGGGCTGGCGCCCCTGGCGGCGATCGCCCTGGCCCTCCACCTCCTGGCCGCGCTGTGCCTCGCGACCCTGCCGCGGCTGCGGGGCGGGGAAGGCTGAGGCGGCGTGCGGGCCGGATGGGGTCCGCGCACGGATCCGGGCAGCGGAACGGGTCTTTGCCGCATCCGCCCTATTCCTGCCAGAAGGGCTTGGCGATCTCCGCCTCGACCTGCCGTCTCGTCAGGCCGATATCGTCGATCAGATAGGGATTGGCCTTCGCCATCTGCTCGAGCTTCCTGCGCAGGCGTATCCGCTCGCGCCAGGTCGCGATCAGGCTTCGCAGGGCCGCCAGGCAGATGGGCCGCCGCGACACGTTCGCCGGCCCCACGGGCGTCCCCGGCCATGCCGCCTGATGCGGCGCCGACCCAAGGGTATCGTTCATCGCAACCTCCATATCGGCTGAGGGCCGGGGCCCTCGGCCTGGCGGAGGATGAATTCTGCCGGCGACGAACAGCGCCGTACTTAAGCTCTCCCAAAACCTTCGCAAAAACTTCCAAACGGGCTACAGATCCGCCGTATGCAGGGGTCGCGCTTCGCCTTTGGTCCGTTCGTGCTCGATCCGGGTGCGGGAACGCTCCTTCGGGACGGTGCCCCCGTTGCCGTCGGCACCCGCGGCCTGAAGCTGCTGGCGGCGCTCGTCGGACGGCCCGGCGAGATCCTGGGCAAGGCCGAGCTGATGGACGCGGCATGGCCGGGCATGGCGGTCGAGGAAGGCAACCTCACCGTCCAGATCGCGCAGCTGCGAAAGCTGCTGGGTCCCGCCGCCGCCGGCGGTGAATGGATCGTCACGGTTCCGCGCGTCGGCTACCGCTTCACCGGCGCCGTCGAACCGCTCGGCGGCGCCAGGCGAAGCCCCTTGCCGCTGCCCGACAAGCCGTCGATCGCCGTGCTGCCCTTCGTCAATGTCGGCAACGATCCGGAGCAGGAGTCCTTCGCGGACGGGTTGACCGAAGACCTGATCACCGACCTGTCCAGGATCTCCGGCCTGTTCGTCATCGCCCGCAACTCGGCCTTTGCCTACAAGGGAAAGGCGATGGACGTGCGCGGGATCGCACGGGACCTCGGCGTGCGCTACCTGCTGGAGGGCAGCGCGAGACGCGCCGCGGGGCGCGTGCGCGTCAACGCCCAGCTGGTCGACGCGGTGAGCGGCGATCATCTCTGGGCGGAGCGCTTCGACCGCAGCCTGGAAGATATCTTTGCCGTTCAGGACGAGGTCACCGGCAGGATCGTGGAGGCGCTGCTCGGCCGGCTGCGCGGGCCGCCGCCGCGCAATCGGCCGAGGAATCTCGAGGCTTACGACCTCTGCGTGCGGGCGCGGAAGCTGATGGATGATTCGCCGCAGACGGCGCGGGAAGCGCATCTGATGCTGACGCGCGCGGTCTCGCTCGATCCGGGATACGCCGAGCCCTATCGCTGGCTCGCCGTGAATCACTGGATGGGATGGGTGCATTCCGGCGGACCGACGGAATCGTCCCGCAGCGCTGCCTTGGAGCTGGCGCGCAAGGCCGTCGCGATCGACCCCAACGATGCCGGCTGCCGCTGGGTCCTGGCTTACCTGCTGGCCTATGACCGTAGCTTCGCCGAGGCGGATGCAGAATTCGCCAGGGCGATCGAGCTCGACCCGAACGAGGCCGATGCCTGGGCGGCACTGTCCGATATCGCGGTCCTGGCCGGGCGGGTCGAGGAGGGTCTCGAGCACATCCGCAAGGCCTTCCGGCTGAACCCGTTTCCGGCGAGCTGGTATTATCTGACGCTCGGCCAGGCGCAATATGCGGCCGGCGACTACGAAGCCGCGGTCGAGACGCTGCGCCGGGACGAGACGTATCGGACGAGCTCGCGCCGTTTCCTGGCGGCGAGCCTCGCCCAGCTGGGCCGGCTCGACGAGGCGGGCGCGGAGGTCGAGCTGTTCCTCGTCGGCAACCCGCATTTCACGACCCGCCACTGGGCCACGACGGAGCCGTTCCGCGACGCCGCGACGCTCGAGCATTTCCTCGACGGCTACCGCAAGGCCGGTCTTCCGGAGTGACGCGCCGGACGTCGAGCCGACAGGCTCCGCCGCATCCCAATGGACGCCGACCGGCCGCATATCGATGCGCGCGATCGGATTCGGATGACGTAAAGCAAAGGGCCGGCGCAATGCGCCGGCCCTTCAAATCCGGTCGGTCCGGACGGACGGTCAGCCCTGGGCCTTGTCCTGGTCCTTGGTGTCCTGGGGCTTGTTGTCCCGGCGCTCGGTGATGCGCGCGGCCTTGCCGCGGCGGTCGCGCAGGTAATACAGCTTGGCGCGGCGGACGGCGCCGCGGCGGACGACCTCGATCGAGTCGATGCGCGGGCTGTACAGCGGGAAGACGCGCTCGACGCCCTCGCCATAGCTGATCTTGCGGACGGTGAAGTGGCTGTTCAGGCCGGCGTTCTTGCGGCCGATGCAGACGCCCTCATAGGCCTGGACGCGCTCGCGCGTGCCCTCGATGACCTTGACGTTCACCTTGACGGTGTCGCCGGGCTGGAAATCCGGGATCTTGCGGTCGGCGGTCAGCTTCTCGACCTGTTCCTGCTCGATCGTCTGGATGATGTTCATGGCTCTCGTCCTTCTTGTTCCTTGGTGTCTCTACGTCGGTCTCGGCCCGGGCGCTTTCGGACGTGGCTCCCGCCGCCTTCGGCCCTTTCGGGGTTCACGGCAAGGTATCGCTGCCAGAGGTCCGGGCGTCGCTCCCGGGTGATGCTTTCCGCCTGTTCCAGCCGCCAGCGCCGCACCTTCGCGTGGTCGCCGGAGACCAGGATCTCCGGCACCGCGCGCGATGCGCCGTCGGCGCCTGTCCACAGGGCCGGCCGGGTGTAGTGCGGGTACTCCAGGAGACCCGCCCCGAACTCGGCCCCGAAACTCTCCTCCCCGGCGCTCTCCGCGTTGCCCATGACGCCGGGGAGCAGGCGCACCACGGCGTCGATCAGGGCCAGCGCGGCGATCTCGCCGCCGGACAGGATGAAATCGCCCAGGCTGACCTCCTCCGCCCCCTGGGCGTCGAGAAGCCGCTGGTCGACCCCTTCGTACCGGCCGCAGAGCAGGACGATCGCCGGCTCCGCCGCCAGCTCCCGCACCAGCGCCTGATCGAGCAGCCGGCCGCGGGGGCTCAGATAGATCAGCCGCTCCCCCGGGCGGCGGACCGCCTGCACGGCGTCGTCCAGAACCTGGGGAAGCATGACCATGCCGGCGCCGCCTCCGAACGGGGCGTCGTCGACCGAGCGGTGCTTATCGCGCGCAAAGCCGCGAATGTCCACCGATTCCAGCATCCAGTCGCCGCGCGCCAGCGCCCGTCCGGCCAGGGACTGGCCGAGCGGGCCCGGGAACATCTCCGGGAACAGCGTCAGGATGCGGGCGGTCCAGGCCATGTCAGGCCTCGTCCTGCGCGCCGTCGGGCGGCCGCTCCGCCGGCTCCAGCAAGCCGGCCGGCGGATCGATCACGACGCGGCGTCCGGCGATGTCGACCACCGGAACCGCGGCCCGGGTGAAGGGCACCATCACGGCGCTGCCCTCGACCCGAGCGATCTCCAGCATCTCGCCGGCGCCGAAGTCGAACACCGCGCGCACCGTGCCGAAGACCGATCCGTCCGCCAGCACCGCCGGCAGGCCGATCAGGTCGGCATGGTAGAACTCGTCCTCCTCGGTCTCCGGCAGCGCGGCGCGGTCGACATAGAGGCGCAGGCCGCGCAGCGCGTCGGCCGCGTCGCGGTCGGCGACGCCCTCGACCTTCACGATCCACTGGTCCTTGGCCCAGGACAGCAGCTGCAGGGCGAAGCGCCGCGCCCCGGCCTCGTCCGAGACCGGGCCATAGGCGGTCAGGTCCTCCGGGGCGGCGGTGAAGGGTTTGACCTTCACCAGGCCGCGGACGCCGTGCGCCCCGGTGATCTGGCCGACGCAGACCTTGGAGGATGGAGCCATGGGGAAGAATCCGGCCGGCGCCCCTCACCCCGTGCGGGGCAAGGGCGCCCGGTCGGATCAGGCCTCGGCCGGAGCCTCGGCGGCCTTGGCGGCGGCCTCGGCCGCAGCCTTGGCGCGCTCCTGGGCCTTCGCCTTCGGCGCCGACTTCTTCGGCGTCTCGGGATAGGTCGGCATCGGCGCCAGCTCGGCCTGGCCGAGGAACTTGGCGACGCGATCCGTCGGCTGCGCGCCGACCGACAGCCAATGCTTGATGCGCTCGGCCTTCAGCACCAGGCGCTCCGGATGATCCTTCTCCAGCATCGGGTTGTAGGTGCCGACCTTCTCGATGAAGCGGCCGTCGCGCGGGCTGCGCGTGTCGGCGATCACAATCGAGTAGAACGGGCGCTTCTTGGCGCCGCCGCGGGTCAGGCGGATCTTGACGGACATTGCGGTACTCTCCTCAGGGTCAACTTGCTGTGTTGGGGAAGCTCAGGCGGCGTCGTGACAGACGATCTCGACGTGGTGGCCGTCGGGGTCGATCACATAGGCGCCGTAGTAGTTCGGGTGGTAATGCGGCCGCAGGCCCGGCGCACCGTTGTCGCGGCCGCCGGCGGCCAGCGCCGCCGCGTGGACGGCATCGACCGCCGCGCGGTCCGAGGCCCGGAAAGCCAGGTGCAGGCCAGGCATCGGGGTGGGGCGGTCCTCCCCCGGCTTGGCGATCCAGAAATGCCCGTTCCGGGCCGGCAACGGCTCGCCGTAGCCCACGGCGTCGTCGAAATCCCGGATGCGTCCGTAGCCGAGCGGCGCCAGAGCAGCGTCGTAGAAGGCGCGGCTGCGCGCCAGGTCGGCGACGCCGATGGAGACGTGATCGAACATCATGGTCATGACGATCCCCTCCTCACATCTTGAAGCCGGGCGGCAGCATGCCGGGCGGCAGCTTGGGCATGCCGCGCATCATCCCGGCCTTCCCCAGCTTCTTCATCCGCTTCATCATGTCGGCCATCTGCTGGTGCTGCTTCAGCAGCTTGTTCACGTCCTGCACCGAGGTGCCGGAGCCGGCGGCGATCCGCACCTTGCGCTTGGCGTGGATGATCTTGGGGTTCCGGCGCTCGATCGGCGTCATCGAGGAGATGATCGCCTCCTGCCGCTTGATCATCTTGTCGTCCATGCCGGCGGTCTTCATCTGGTCCTTGATCTTGCCGACGCCGGGCAGCATGCCCATCAGCCCCTGCAAGCCGCCCATCTTGCGCATCTGGCGCAGCTGCGAGGCCAGATCCTCGAGGTCGAACTCGCCCTTCTGGATCTTGGCCGCGAGCTTCTCGGCATCCGCCTTCTCGATCGTCTGCGCCGCGCGCTCGACCAGGCTGACGACGTCGCCCATGCCGAGGATGCGGTTGGCGATGCGGTCGGGATGGAACAGCTCCAGCGCGTCCATCTTCTCGCCCACGCCGATCAGCTTGATCGGCTGGCCGGTGACGGCGCGCATCGACAGGGCGGCGCCGCCGCGGCTGTCGCCGTCGACCCGGGTCAGGACGATGCCGGTGACGCCGACCCGCTCGTGGAAGGTGCGGGCGACGTTGACCGCGTCCTGGCCGGTCATGGCGTCGGCCACCAGCAGGGTCTCGGTCGGCTTCGTGGCGTCGCGGATCGCCACCACCTCGGCCATCAGCTCCTCGTCGATGGCGAGGCGGCCGGCGGTGTCGAGCAGGACGACGTCGAAGCCCTCGAGGCGGCCGCGCTCCATGGCGCGGCGGGCGATGGCCAGCGGCTCCTGCCCCGGGACGATAGGCAGGGTGGTGACGCCGATCTGCTCGCCCAGGATCTTCAGCTGCTCCTGCGCGGCCGGGCGCCGCGTGTCGAGCGACGCCATCAGGACCTTGCGGTTGTCGCGGTCCTTCAGGCGCAGGGCGAGCTTGCCGGTGGTGGTGGTCTTGCCCGAACCCTGCAGGCCGACCATCAGCACCGGCACCGGCGGCACGGCGATCAGGTTGATCGGGGTCGCGGCGTTGAGGTCCGGCGCCTCGCCGGGCGTGCCGCCCAGCATCTCGATCAGGCAGTCATGGACGATCTTGATGACCTGCTGGCCGGGGGTGACCGAGCGCAGCACCTCCGCCCCGACCGCGCGCTCGCGCGCCTTGTCGACGAAGTCCTTGACCACCGGCAGGGCGACATCGGCCTCGAGCAGCGCCACGCGCACCTCGCGCAGGGCGGCGCCGACATCGGCCTCCGTCAGCGCGCCGCGCTTGCGAAGCCGGTCGAAGATGTCGCCGAGACGGCCGCTCAGACCTTCGAACATGATCGCCCTTCGAATTCGCCCAACCCGAAACCGGGGACCCCAAACAGAAAAGCGCCAGTGCGCGACACTCGCGGACTGGCGGCACCCCATGGGGTCTCGCTGCGGGCCGATCCCGCAACGGTCGGTCTTCTAGGCGGATGGAGCCGCGGAGTCAATGCGGCGGAACGGCTACCCCGCCCCGCCGTCGCGGCGCAGCACCAGGATGAAGCCGTCCTCGCCCGGCAGGCCGCGGCCGGCCTCGGAGGGGACGGCGCCCTCGGCGGTCGACGGCGGCGGCTCGCTGCGGTCGAGGAACGCCTCCATGGAGGCGACCGGCCAGCGCCAGATCGTCTTGTTCTCCGGCGCCGCGCCGATGCCGGCATACAGCCGGTGGGCATCGGCATTGTCGGACGCCATCTCCCACCGCACCCGCATCGCCTGGGATACGGCGATATCGGCCAGGGCCCGCATCAGCTGCCGGCCGATGCCGCGGCCGCGCGCCCGCTCGCGGACATAGACGTCGTCGACCCGGATGAAGTCGCCCCCGGTCCAGACCGAATAGTCGATGATGTAGCTGACGTAGCCGACCACGCCGCTGCCGTCTTCGGCGATCAGGCCGCGGAAGCGCGGCGGCACCTCGGCCAGCGCCTCGTCGAGATCGGCGCGCTGCGCCGTCATCGCCGCCGGGTCGCCGGTGAACGCCGCCAGCTCGCGCAGCATGTCGAGCAGCATCGGCACATCCGCGGCCACCATCGGCCGCACGGTCAGATCGGACACCACAGCGTCTCCCGCCTTCGGCAGGGGGTCGCGGGAGGGAGCCGGCCGGACTCGCTGCCGCCCGACGCGCCGCCCGGGGACACCCCGCCCCGTCACACGCACAAATCCGACGGCAGGTCTCCTGGCTCGCGGGTCGCCGCCGCACGCCCCCTTCCCGGAATCAGCCGGTGGCTTCGGGCGCGGGCTCGCCGCCTACAGTTGCGGGGGCAGCGCCGGCCTTGCCCGCCATTCACTCGCTGAACGAAGGCGCACCGGCTTCCCTTTTCACCCCGGTCTCCCGGGGCACCGTCGGCCGCCATGCTAGCGGCCGGCCCTCGCCCTGTCGATCACGCAGGGCTCGGCCCTCGCACCGAGGGGCCGGTTGATGCCATATGAGAAGAGAGACCTTGGGAGCGGGCGATGGACGGGCTGCCGTTCTGGAAGATGCACGGGCTGGGCAACGACTTCGTGGTGCTGGACGCGCGCGAGCGGCCGATCACGATCCATCCTGACCAAGCGCGGCGCATCGCCGACCGGCACCGCGGCGTCGGCTTCGACCAGCTGCTGGTGATCGAGCCGACCGAGACCGCGGGCGCCGACGTGTTCATGCGCATCCTCAATGCCGACGGCACCGAATCGGGCGCCTGTGGCAACGGCACGCGCTGCGTCGCCGCGCTCGTGATGGCCGACACCGGTGCCGACAGGGCCGTGATCGAGACCCGCGGCGGCCTGCTGGAATGCCGCGGCGCCCCCCAGGGCGGCGTCACCGTCGACATGGGCCCGGCCCGGCTGGGCTGGCAGGAGATCCCGCTGGTGCATGAGGCCGACACGCTGCATCTGCCGGTGTCCTCCGGCGCGCTGTCGGACGGGGTCGGGGTGTCGATGGGCAACCCGCACGCCGTGTTCTTCGTGCCGGATGCCGAGAAGGTGCAGATCGACGGCGTCGGCCCGGTGCTGGAGCACGACCCGCTGTTCCCGGAGCGCGCCAATATCGGCGTGGTCCAGATGCTGGCCCGCGACCGGCTGCGCTATCGGGTGTGGGAGCGCGGCGTCGGCGTCACCCAGGCCTGCGGCAGCGGCGCCTGCGCCGCCGCCGTGGCCGCCGTGCGCCGCGGCCTGGCCGAGCGCACCGCCTGGGTCGAGCTGGACGGCGGCACGCTGCTGATCGAGTGGCGCGAGAGCGACGGCCATGTGCTGATGACCGGCCCGGCCGAGACCAGCTTCGCCGGCATCCTGTCGCGCGGCCTGCTGGACGGGCAAGCCGCGTAGGTTGGGTTCGCGACCGCGAACCCAACAGGGACCGAGCAAACGGCGGGATGTTGGGTTCGCCCCGGCGAACCCAACCTACGGCAGCGAACGGGCGGCGAGGCAGGCCCGGCACCCCCACCACAGGGCATAGATCAGGCCGAGCAGCAGCAGACGCAGCCAGTACGCCAGGGCGAAGACGAAGCCGATCGCACCGAACAGGACGGTGGCGGTCAGGTCGGCCAGCCGCCGCGACCAGCGGATGGTCGCCTTCACCGTGGTCAGCGCGCCTCGCTTCAGCACCTTGAACACGGCCAGGGTGCGGTCGCCCATCACCGCCGACACCTCGTCCACGCGCCGCAACTCCGGCACGTCGTCGACATAGCGCAGCAGCTCGACCGACTGCGCCGGGCCGACCCGGTCGGCGATCCGGCCGGCGGCGCCGACGGCCTCGTCCAGCCCGTCCAGGCGGTCGCGGCGGATCGCGGCGGCGAAGACGGCGCCGGGCCGCATCACCGTGTCCTGCCATCCGGCCTCCCGCACCTGCCGGCGCAGGGCCGGGAAATCGACCACATCGGCGACCATCCGGCCGAGGCGTTCGGCGAAGCGTGCTGACAGCCTGCCCGTCCGCCGGGCGATCTTGAACACCGACACCGCGCCGCGCGGCAGGGCCGCGGCCCCGCCGGAGCCCCAGGTCGCCGCGGTCAGGGTCAGCCCGATGCCCGACAGGCCCAGCGCCAGCTCGTCCACCGGCTCGCCGCTGCCGAAATGCCAGAGCTCGCGGCCGATGTCGCGCAGGTCGCCGACGAAGGTCATGTCGGCGGCGAAGGCGCCGGCCAGGCCGGAAAGGCCGCTTCCCTCCCCGGTCACGGCGCCGGCGACCGCCTGCCGCGCAGCCCGGGCCGTGGTGCTGGCCGTGGTGGTCTCGTCCTCGTATCGCGCCCGCCATTCAGGCTTGAACGGGGTGTCCGTCATCTCGGCCACCTTCAGCCAGACCGCGGCCTCGTCGATGTCGTCATCGGCGAAGGCCCTGGCGAGCTCGGCGTCGATCTGCTCCGGCGAGGTCCCGGCCCGGGTCCAGGCGGTCAGCGTGGCCTCGACCTCCTGCGCCTCCGGCATCCGGGCCAGCTCGGCCTGGACGAGCTCGACCAGCGGGCCGGCGGCGCGCAGGGCGAGGACCAGCCCGATCAGCCCCGGGACCGTGATCACGACGAATTCCAGGACGCGCAGCGGCCGCAGCTTCATGGAGGCGGGGTTCTCATCCGGCCCCGACCTATAGCATGGCGGGCGGCGCTCCCGACAGGCGGTCAGGCCTGGCCGGCGCCGAGCGCCGCGAGATGCGCGCGGATCGCGGCCGTGGGATCGCCGGCCCGCATCACCCCGCCCATCACCGCGGCGCCGGCGAAGCCGGCAGCCATCAGGCCGGGCAGCAGATCGGGCTCGAGCCCGCCGAGGGCGATCACCCGGCCGGGATGGCGGCGGGCGATCGCGCCGGCCTCGGCCAGGGACAGGGTCGGCTCGTAGCCCGGCTTGCTCGCGGTCGGCGCCAGCGGCCCGAGCGTGACGTAGTCGGCCCCGGCCGCGATGGCGGCGTCGACCTCGTCCCCGGAATGGCAGGACACGCCGATCAGGGCTGCGGGCCCGAGCCGCCGGCGCGCCGCTTCCGGGTCGCCGCCGGCGGCGAGGTGCAGCCCGTCGACATCGGCAGCGGAGTCGAGGTCGGCATGGACGGTCACGACCGCTCCGACCGGCCGGGCCAGGGCCCGCAGCCGGCGCAGCAGAGCCAGACGCTCTGCCGCCGTCAGGTCCTTCTCGCGGACACTGACCCAGCGGCAGCCCACGGCAAGAGCATCCGCCACCACGCCCGTCAGCGGCCGCGCCGCCTGGCGCCGATCGGTGATCAGCAGCAGCGGCGGCGACGGCAGGCCGGTCATGAGCCCATCACGTCCCGATCAGGCCGAGCTGCGGGCTGGAGGGATCGGCCAAGCGGCGCTTCGGGATCCGGCCGGCGCGGGAAGCCAGGCGCCCGCCCTCCACCCCCGCGGCCATGGCCCGGGCCATGCGCACCGGGTCGCGCGCCTTGGCCACGGCGGTCGACAAGAGCACGGCGGAGCAGCCGAGCTCCATCGCCAGCGCCGCGTCCGAGGCGGTGCCGATGCCGGCGTCCAGCACCACCGGCACCTGTACGCGGCTGCAGATCATCTCGATCGCATGCGGGTTGGAGATGCCGAGGCCGGAGCCGATCGGCGAGCCGAGCGGCATCACCGCGGCGCAGCCCACATCGGCCAGGCGCATGCAGGTGACGAGGTCGTCGTTGCAGTAGGGCAGCACCACGAAGCCATCGCGCACCAGCTCCTCCGCCGCCTCGACCAGCTGGGCGACGTCCGGGTACTGGGTCTCGCGGTCGCCGATCAGCTCCAGCTTCAGCCAGTTGGTGCCCAGCGCCTCGCGCGCCAGCTGCGCGGTGAGGATCGCATCCCGTTTGGTCATGCAGCCGGCGGTGTTGGGCAAGAGGCGCCAGCGGTCGCCGACCAGGTCAACCAGGCTTTCGGCATAGCCCTCGAGGCTGATCCGGCGGATCGAGGCGGTGACGACCTCGGCCCCCGAGGCCTCGATCGAATCGAGCATCACCTGGCGGTTCGGATAGCCGGCGGTGCCGATGAACAGGCGCGAGCGCAGCGCCACGCCGGCGATGATGAAGGGGTCCTGCATTCCCATCTCTCCTCAACCGCCCTGGAACGGGCGGACGATCTCGACCCGGTCGCCGGCCGCCAGACGATGCTCCGGCCAGCGGGCCCGCGGCAGCACGGCGTCGTTGAGCGCCACGGCGGTGCCGCGCGCCGCCGGGTCGATGCCCTTGGCCAGCAGCAGGTCGAGCACGCTGACCCCAGCCGCCGCCTCGGTTTCTCCGTTCACATTCACGGTCCCTGGCACGCTCATTGCGCAGCCTCCGCGATCCGGGTGAACCGGTCGATGCGGAACGGCTCCGCCACCTCCGGCAGGCGGCCGTCGAGGATGGTGCCGGCCACCGCCTCGACCGTGGCCGGCAGCAGCAGGATGCCGTTGCGGTGATGGCCGGTGGCGAGGACCAGCCCCTCGATCGCCGAGGGGCCGAGCACCGGCGCGTCGTCGCGGCTGCCGGGGCGCAGCCCGGCCCAGCTCTCGATCACCGGCAGCTCCTCGATCCCCGGCAGGGCGCGCCAGGCGGCGTCGAGCAGCGACAGCAGGCCGCCGGCGGTGACCGTGGTGTCGAAGCCGCGCTCCTCCACCGTCGCGCCGATGATCAGCCGGCCGTCCAGCCGCGGCACCAGATAGGCCTTGCCGGCCCACAGCACATGGCGCAGCAGCGGCGCCGCCGGATCCATCTGCAGCGCCAGCATCTGGCCCTTCACCGGCCGGACCGGCGGCAGCGCCTCACGCGGGATGCCGGGAATGCCGCCCGACCAGGCGCCGGCGGCCAGCACCACGACATCGGCCGGGCGCGCCTCGCCGGCGACCACCACGCCGCTGGCCCGGCCGTGGTCGGTGGCCACGGCTTCGACCTCCGCATGGTCGTGCAGCCCGCCGCCGGCCCGGCGCAGCGCCTCGGCCAGCGCCGGGACCAGCCAGCGGTTGTCGACCTGGTGGTCGGCCGGGCTGTGCACGGCGGCGGCCAGGCCCGGCCGCAGCATCGGCTCGCGGTTCAAGAGCTCGGCGCCGGTCAGCCAGCGCAGCTCGACGCCGAGCTTGCTCTGATAGTCGGCGGAGAAGCGCAGCTCAGCCGCGTCGTCGCGGGTCAGGGCCACGGCCAGCGTGCCCTCGTCGCGATAGCCGATCGGCAGGTCCGATGCGGCCTCGACCTCCCGGGCGAAGCCGGGCCACAGGTCCTGGGCGCGGCGGCACAGGCCGAACAGCGCCTCCTCCCCCGGCTCGGCCTCGAGCCCGGCGGCGAGCATGCCGGCGGCGGCCCAGCTGGCCTCGCGCCCGACCGGGCCGCGGTCGTAGACGTCGACGGGACAGCCGGCACGGGCCAGGCGCCAGCCGATGGCCAGGCCGTTGACCCCGGCGCCGATGATGGCGACGCGCGGCCTCGCTCCACGCAAAGGGGTCGGGCCGACGGACTCGGCCTGCAACAGGGACAGAATCGGAATGCCGGTCATCTCAGGCTCCCTCCGCTGGCATGATCCAGGTCAGGTTCGATGGGTATGATCTCAGCCCGCCGTAACGACGGGCACCCCAGCCGATGTCGCCATTTCAGTCCCGGAGGCGGGCCGGTTGCAAGCCCCTTTTTTCATCTGGAGGTGCGGCTTAGAGACGTTGCGCTGGGCGATCAGGGCCGCCGGTCACCTCGGGCGAATCACTTTTCGCACCCAAACATCGCCGCGATCTCGTCCTCGGCCATCCGGTCGAAATCCGCCGGGATTGTGAACTGCCCAGCCATGAAGCCAAGACGCTTCGTCCGGCGCGGCTCCGGCGCATCGATCGCGACCACTTTCACCAACGGCTTTCCGGCCTTGGCGATCAAGAAAGCCTCACCCTCGGCAGCACGGTCGACGAGCCGAGAAAGATGCTTCTTGGCAGCATGAATGCTGTAGGTCCGCATAATCAGCCGCTGAGTGTCGCCCAGTGAACTCGGTCAGCATACGCGCATCACGACCCGCCGTCTCCGGCGCCCCTGCCCCGCGCCGGGCCGACTTACGGAGGTCACATGCGGCGTGTTAAGAAGCGCGCATGACAGAACAGATGAACGACGGCGGCGCAGGGGCGCCGAAAAAAGGGTGGTTCACCCGACTGAAGGAGGGGCTGTCGCGCTCCTCCGCCAAGCTGACCGAAGGCATCAGCGGCATCTTCACCAAGCGCAAGCTGGACGATGCGACGCTGGAGGAGCTGGAGGAGCTGCTGATCCAGGCCGATCTCGGCCCGGCCACCGCCGCCAAGCTGACCGCCGAGCTGGCCCGCACCCGCTTCGGCAAGGAGGTGTCGGGCGACGAGGTGCGGCGCGCCCTGGCCGACCATGTGGCGCAGATCCTGCGGCCGGTGGCCAAGCCGCTGACCCTTTCGCCGGACCGCAAGCCGCAGGTGGTGCTGGTGGTCGGGGTCAACGGCACCGGCAAGACCACGACCATCGGCAAGCTGGCCAAGCAGTGGCGCGAGGAAGGCCGGTCGGTGATGATCGCGGCCGGCGACACCTTCCGCGCCGCCGCGGTGCACCAGCTGCAGGTCTGGGGCGAACGCTCCGGCTGCCCGGTGGTCACCGCCAATCCCGGCGCCGACGCTGCCGGCCTGTCCTTCGACGCGCTGACCCGGGCGAAGGCCGAGGGCCGCGACGTGCTGCTGATCGACACCGCCGGCCGGCTGCAGAACAAGGACAATCTGATGGCCGAGCTGGCCAAGATCGTCCGCGTCCTGAAGAAGATCGACCCGACGGCGCCGCACGACGTGCTGCTGGTGCTGGACGCCACCACCGGCCAGAACGCGCACAGCCAGGTCGAGGTGTTCCGCGACATGGTCTCGGTGACCGGGCTGATCCTGACCAAGCTGGACGGCAGCGCCCGCGGCGGCGTGCTGGTGGCGCTGGCCGAGCGCTTCGGCCTGCCGGTGCACGCGATCGGCGTCGGCGAGAGCATCGACGACCTGCGGCCGTTCGACCCCGAGCAGTTCGGCCGGTCGCTGATGGGAGTCGAAGCATGAGCAAGACCTCCCAGACCTTCGCCCCCGAGCAGTTCCGGGACGCCGCCGAGGCCGTGGCCCGGCTGCATGCGATCTACGACGCCAACACCGGCCTGCTGCGCGACGCCTTCCGCGCCTATTCCCGCGGCGAGGAGCCGCCGGCGCGGGTGCGCGCCTGCTACCCCTACCTCACGGTCAGGGTGGAGGATTTCAGCCGGGCCGACACCCGCCTGTCCTATGGCTTCGTCGACCGGCCGGGCACCTTCTCGACCACCATCACCCGGCCGTCGCTGTTCCACCGCTACCTGACCGAGCAGATCGGCCAGTTGATCCACAACCACCACGTGCCGGTCGAGGTCGGGGTCAGCGACACGCCGATCCCGATCCATTTCGCCTTCCCCGACGGCATGCATGTCGAGGGCGACCTGACCCGCGAGCGCATGCTGCACATGCGGGCGGTGTTCGACCTGCCGGACCTGGCGATGATGGACGACAGCATCGTCAACGGCACCGCCGTGATCCCGCCGGGCGAGCCGCACCCGCTGGCGCTGTTCACCGCGCCGCGGGCGGATTATTCGCTGTTCCGGCTGAAGCACTACACCGCCACGGGCTGCGAGCATTTCCAGAACTTCGTCCTGTTCACGAACTACCAGTTCTACATCGACGAGTTCATCCGCATCGCCTATGAGCTGATGCAGGGCGACGGCGGCGGCTACGACGCCTTCATCGAGCCGGGCGACCGCATCACCATGCCCGGCGGCCGCGCCCGCGGCACCCCGGCGGCGCGGCTGCCGCAGATGCCGGCCTATCACCTGACCCGGCCGGACCATTCCGGCATCACCATGGTCAACATCGGCGTCGGCCCGTCCAACGCCAAGACCATCACCGACCACATCGCGGTGCTGCGGCCGCATGCCTGGATCATGCTGGGCCACTGCGCCGGCCTCAGGAACACGCAGAAGCTGGGCGACTACGTCCTGGCGCACGGCTATGTCCGCGAGGACCATGTGCTGGACGCCGACCTGCCGGTGTGGGTGCCGGTGCCGGCCCTGGCCGAGATCCAGGTGGCGCTGGAGCACGCGGTCGGCGAGATCACCGGCCTCAGCGGCTACGGCCTGAAGAGCGTGATGCGCACCGGCACGGTCGCGACCATCGACAACCGCAACTGGGAGCTGCGCGACTATCGCGAGCCGGTGCAGCGCTTCAGCCAGAGCCGCGCCATCGCCCTGGACATGGAGAGCGCCACCATCGCCGCCAACGGCTTCCGCTTCCGGGTGCCGTACGGCACGCTGCTCTGCGTCTCCGACAAGCCGCTGCATGGCGAGCTGAAGCTGCCCGGCATGGCCGACGCCTTCTACAAGCAGCAGGTCGGCCAGCACCTGCAGATCGGCATCCGGGCCATGGAGATGCTGCGCGGCCTGGGCCTGGAGCAGCTGCACAGCCGCAAGCTGCGCAGCTTCGCCGAAGTGGCGTTCCAGTAGGCCGATGCCGCAGGACAGCCGTACTTCCCCCGCCATGGACCGGCCCAGGATCGGCGTCGGCGCCGTGGTCTGGCGCGACGACAGGCTGCTGCTGATCCAGCGCGCCAAGGCGCCCCAGGCCGGGCAGTGGAGCATCCCCGGCGGCAGCCAGGAGCTGGGCGAGACCCTGTTCGAGGCGGCGCTGCGCGAGACCCGCGAGGAGGCCGGGGTGGAGGCCGAGGCGATCGGCATCGTCACCGCGGTCGATTCGATCCATCGCGACGCCGAGGGCGGGGTCGAGTGGCACTACACCATCATCGACGTCGAGGCCGAGTGGCGGTCGGGCGAGCCGGTGGCCGGCGACGACGCCGCCCAGGCGCGCTGGGCGACGCTGGAGGAGGCCGACGATCTCATCGAATGGCCGGAGCTGCGGCGGGTGCTGCACCTGTCGGCGCGGCAGCGGGCGCAGCGCCGGCGCAGCCCCGGCCCGGTGCGGCTGAAGCCGCGGCCCGACCTGATGCGGCTGATGCGCACGCCCTTGGGCCGGCTGGTGGCTCGGCCCTGGTTCGACGGCATGTCGTTGGCCCTGCTGCGCGGCTGGTTCCTGCCAGCCTCGCGCAGCCTGGCCGCGGCGATCGTCTCCGACGGCGACCTGCGCCGCTTCTGCGACGAGCTGGCGATCCCGCCCGACGCGCTGGGCAAGCGGCCGGTCTGGCTGGGCCGCACCCTGCGTGATGTCGCCCGCATGGCCGAGCAGCACCGCCAGGCCGAGGCGGAGTGGCAGCGCCTGCTGTTCTCCACCACCGCGCCCCTGGCCGATGTGGTGGCGGCCGAGGAGACGCGCCTCGACGCCGCCTCCGCCCTGACCACCAGCCGGCTGCGCTTCGCCCTGTTCGGCAACAACCGCAAGATCCCGGCCTGCCGCTGGGCGATCCCGACCGAGGCGGAGGTCGAGGCCCGGCACGGCGCGCGGCTGGCCGACCCGGAGAACGCCTACCGTCTGCCCGAGCGGATGCCGGCCGTCGCCGAGACCCGGCGGCTGCCGAGCGAGCTGGGCACCGACCACTGGCTGACCTTCCCGACCCCGGACCCGGCGGCGGAAAGCCCGTGCTGGGCCCGGGTGTTCACCCCGAGCGACGCGGTCGACCCGCCGACCGTGATCCACCTGCACGGCGTCTGCATGGAGCCGGACCATCTGCGCGGGCCGCTGAGCGAGATCGAATCCCTGGTCCGCCGCGGCTTGCGCGTGGTGCTGGTCGAGGCGCCGTGGCACGGGCGGCGCAAGCGCCCGGGCACCTATGCCGGCGAGCCGATGGTGGCGTCGACGCCGCTCGGCGCGCTCGACCACCTGTCGGCGGCGGTGCGCGAGGTCGGCATCCTGACCCGCTGGGCCCGGCAGACCAGCCGCGGCCCGGTGGGGTGGACCGGCATCAGCTTCGGCGCCCTGACGGCGCAGCTGGCCGCCACCCATTGCGGCAGTTGGCCGGCCGCCTGCCGGCCGGACGCGCTGCTCTTGTTCACCACCTCGGAGGGGATCGAGGAGATCGCGCTCGGCGGCTCCTTCGCCCGCGCCTTCGGGCTGGATCGCGCCCTGACCGCGGCCGGCTGGACCGAGGCGGCGCTGAGCCGCTGGCGCCCCCTGACCGACCCGGTGGAGCGGCCGCAGATGGACACCGGCAACGTCTTCATGGTGCTGGGCAGCAAGGACGACGTCACCCCCTTCGCCGGCGGCCAGGCGATCGCCCGGCGCTGGGGCGTGCCGGAGGCGCAGGTCCACATCCGGCCGCAGGGCCATTTCTCGGTCCCGGCCGGGCTGATGGTCGACGGCGCGCCGATCGCCGATTTCGCGGAAAGGCTGCTGTCGCTGTGAGCCTGCTGATCGTCACCGGCGGCGGCCGCGGCATCGGCGCCGCCATTGCCCGCCGGGCGGCGCGGGACGGGTGGGCGGTCTGCGTCAACTACCGCACCGATGCCGCCGCGGCCGAGGCGGTGGTCGCGGAGATCGCCGGCGCCGGCGGCCGGGCGGTCGCCCTGCCCGCCGACGTATCCCGCGAGGACGAGATCCAGGCCCTGTTCGACCGGACCGAGGCCGCCTTCGGGCCGGTGCGGGGGCTGGTCAACAACGCCGGCATCACCGGCCGCAACGGCGTGCTGGCCGACCTGGAGGCCGAGACGCTGCGCCGGGTGGTCGACGTCAATCTGGTCGGCCCGATCCTGTGCGCGCGGGAGGCGGTGCGCCGCTTCCGCGCCGCCGGGACGAAGGGCGCGATCGTCAGCCTGTCCTCGATCGCGGCGCAGACCGGCAGCCCGGGCGAATACGTCCACTACGCCGCAACCAAGGGCGCGATCGAGAGCTTCACCATCGGCCTGGGCCGCGAGCTGGCGGCCGAGGGCATCCGGGTCAATGCGGTGTCGCCCGGCATGATCCGGACCGAAATCCATGCGCCGGGGCGGCTGGAGCGGGTGACGGCGCGGATCCCCGCCGGCCGGCCGGGCGAGCCGGAGGAGATCGCCGAGGCTGTGGCCTGGCTGCTGTCCGATGCCGCGCGCTACGCCACCGCCATGGTGCTGAAGGTGGCAGGGGGCGTCTGACGCCGCCTCGCGGCGGTCAAGATTTCGCCGCTGGTCATGGACAGGATCGGTCCGGACGTCTGTCCGATCAGGCCCCGATCTGTTAGTGGACGATCGGACGGAGATGATTCCCACGGTCGCGGCGTGGCGAGGGAGGAACGATGATCCGGCGCGGTTTGCTTCCGATGGTGCTGCTGCTCGGCGGCGTCGGCATCCAGCCGGCCCAGGCGAGCGGCGATTTCGGCTGCTCGGTGACCTGGTCGCTGAAGCAGGACGGCCTCGACGGCTGCAACAACCTGCCCTTCCTCACCCCCGCCAATGACAGCCGGGTCAATCTGCGCCTGCTGCTGGCCGACCAGGGGCTGGCGCCGATCCCGGACGGGCCGCCGTCGGAATACGACCGCGAGATGGGCTACGCGCTGGTGCCGTTCCCGCTCGAGCGGCTGAACCCGCAGGAGGAAACGCCGGCGGACATGCCCGCCGGTGGTGCCGGAAGCGGCAGCACGGCCGTGGTCGAGACCCAGCCCGCCGCCGATCCGGACCGGACGGCGGTGGCCGAGCTGGCCCAGGCCATCGGCGTGCCGCCCGAGGCCGTGACCTCCGCCGCCGCGGACAGCAGCGCCAACCTGTTCGCCACCGGCGAGGGCAGCCGCTGCGCCAGCAACGACGACGCCGCGGCGCGGGCCTTCCTGCAGCAGCTGGTCGGCAGCGCCGAACTGCCGGGGACCGAGCGCCTGTCCCTGGCCCGCGCGCGCCTGGCCATGCTGGGCAGCTGCAGCTGGGATGAGGCGAAGCGGGCCAGCCTGGTGCCGGCCGACGTACAGTCGGCGCCGGGCAAGCAGTTCGCCGGCTACCTCCAAGGCGCGGTCGCCTTCTATTCCGGCGAGTTCCCGCAGGCGATCGAGGCGTTCAAGGCGCTGGAAGGCAGCGGCCAGCCCTGGCTGCAGGAGACGGCGCGCTACATGGAGGCGCGCACCCTCTTGAACCAGGCGCAGCAGAACGCCTTCGACGAGATGGGCTATCCCAAGCTGGAGAATGTCGACCGCACCGTGCTGGCGGACTCCGAGACGGCGTTCGAGGCCTATCTCCAGGCCTATCCGAACGGCCTCTATACCGCCTCCGCCCGCGGCCTGCTGCGCCGGGTCTACTGGCTGGGCGACGACCCGACCCGGCTGGCCGCCGCCTATGCCGGGCTGCTGGGCAAGACCCCGGCCGACGCCGATGCGCTCCAGGCGCTGGTGCAGGAGACCGACAACAAGCTGCTGGTCTCCAAGCGCAGCGCCGACGTCACCGACCCGACGCTGCTGGCGGTGATGGATCTGATGGTGATGCGCGACAAGGGCATCGATGTCGCCGGCGATGGCGGCCCGATCATCGGCCTGGACACGCTGGAGCAGCAGAAGTCTCGCTTCGCCGACCGGCCGGAGCTGCACGCCTATCTGGTCGCCGCCTACCAGTTCTACGTCGCCCAGTCACCCGACGAGACCCTGAAGAGCCTGCCGGACACGGCGCCGACCGGCCCGATGAGCACCCTTGAGTTCAGCCGCCAGACCCTGCGCGGCTTCGCGCTCGAGGCCAAGGGCGACTGGGCCGGAGCGCAGGCGCTGTGGCTGCAGCTGATCCCGCCGGCGAAGCCGCTGCAGCGCGCCCAGCTGGAGCTGGCCCTGGCCATGAATTACGAGCGCAGCGGCAAGCTGGCGACGGTGTTCGAGCCGGGATCGCCGGTCAGGAGCCCGGAGATCCGGAGGATCCTGCTGCGCAACCTGGCCGGGCAGGCGCTGCTGCGCCAGCAGGCCAAGGCGGCCGATGCGACGGAGCAGGAGCGCAGCACCGCCCTGTTCACGCTGCTGTACAAGGACCTGATGCGCGGCCATTACCGCGGCTTCGGCACCGACCTGGCGCTGCTGCCCGATCCGCTGCCGGAGGACCCGTCGGTGCCCTGGGACCAGTCCCTGACCCTGTTCCGCTGGGACGGCGCCTCGGCCGAATCCGACTACACCTGCCCGTCGATCCGGGAGATCGCGGCGACGCTGCAGAAGAGCCCCGAGAACCCGCAGGGCCTGAACTGCCTGGGCGAGTTCGTCCTGCGCAACGGCCTGGATTTCTACGCCCTCGACGCCCAGCCGGACGACAAGCAGCTGGGCGGCACCGCCACCCAGTTCCCGGGCAAGCCCTATTCCCGGCTGGACGGCTACATGCGCGTGATGGCCGACGGCAAGGCCGGCCGCAACGACCGCGCCTATGCCCTGTACCGCGCCATCAACTGCTTCGCGCCGAGCCAGAACAATGGCTGCGGCCCGCAGGAGATCCCGCAGAACCAGCGCAAGCAGTGGTTCCAGACGCTGAAGTCGCGCTACGGCAATACGGTCTGGGCGAAAAGCCTGAAATACTATTGGTGACGATGCGCGGCCTGGCGCTCCTGGCCGCGGCGCTGCTGCTGGCGACGCCGGCCGGCGCCACGGTCGACGCCACGGAGCACGACGCCTTCTGGCTGTGGGCGGGGGTGACGCCGCCGCCGTTGCTGGCCCAGGCCCGGACCCTCTATATCCTGCAGGGCCAGATCGACCCGCCGCCGCGCGGCGGCCCCGGCCCGGCGCGGATGATCGCCCAGGGCATCGCCGTGCCGCGGCTGCGCCAGGGCGAGGTCTGGCTGGCCTATCGCGCCCACACGCTGCGCTGGCCGCCGCAGATCCTGCCGACCATCCTGGCCCAGGCCCGGCGCTGGAAGCAGGCCGGCAACCCGGTGGTCGGCATCCAGATCGACTTCGACGCCCGCACCCGGCACCTGCAGGAATACGCGAGCTTCCTGCGCGATCTGCGGGCGCAGCTGCCGCCCGAGTACCGGCTGAGCATCACCGGGCTGATGGATTGGGGCAGCAACGCCGACCCCGAGGCGATCAACCAGCTGCGGGGCGTGGTCGACGAGGTGGTGGTGCAGACCTATCAGGGCCGCCGCACCATCCCGAGCTACCGCGCTTACCTGCCGCGCATCGCCCGGCTGACCCTGCCCTTCAGGATCGGGCTGGTGCAGGACGGCGAATGGGAGGCGCCGGACGCGCTGACCGCCAGCCCCTGGTTCCGCGGCTATGTGGTGTTCCTGCTGAAGCCCTAGGAAGGACGCGACCGCGTATACCCGTCCATGGGCGATTCTCCGGGCCGCGAATCTAGCGTATGAACCGGCGACGGAGGGGCTTCATGACACAGACACGCACGATCCGCCGCATCGCCTGCGGCCTGGCCTTTCTCGGCGCCCTGGCGGGACCGGCTTTGGCCTATGACGACGCCACCGAGGCCCGCATCAAGACCCTGGTCGAGACCGGCATGCAGTACTACTGGTCCGGCGGCGACGTGAAGAAGGCCGAGGCGGAGGTGTTCAAGGGCATCACCCTGCACGGCCGCTACGACGTGGTCGAGCAGGCCTTCGCCGAGGCCTCGTCCCTGGCGCCGGAGCGGCTGGACTTCCGCTATGCCGTCGCTTCCACCCAGATCATCCAGAAGAAGATCCCCGAGGCCGAGGCGAGCTTCCAGGAGATCACCCGGCACGACCCGCGCGCCACCGACGCCTATGCCTGGCTGGCGGCGCTGGCCCGGGTGCGCGGCGATGCCGATGCCGCGGCGCTGGCCGACATCGCGCTGGCCGGCCTGGACCGCGGCCTGGCCGACCGGTACCGCGCCCGCTTCGCCCGCACCGAGGCGATCCTGGCCGACCCGCCGGCCACCGCAGTCCCGGCGCTGCCGGGCAAGCCGGTGATCCTGGTGCTGGGCTATGCCCTGGCCAAGGACGGCACCATGCAGCCGACGCTGCTGGACCGGCTGGACGTCGCCCTGCGCGCAGCCAACACCAACCCGACGGCCCGGCTGATCGTCACCGGCGGCCAGCCCCAGGCCGGGGTCACCGAGGCCGATCTGATGACCCGCTGGCTGGTCGAGAAGGGCGTCGACCGCGACCGCATCATCGGCGAGGACAAGGCCAAGGACACGGTCGGCAACGGGCTGAACGCGGCCTCGCTGATCAAGCGCCATGGCGGCGACGCCGTGATCCTGGTGACCAGCGCCAGCCACATGCGCCGGGCCCGGGTGGTGGTCGAGGAGGCGCTGGCCCAGTACGGGCTGGACCTCGCGGTGCTGCCGGCGATCGCGCTGGACGCGCCGTTGCTGGAGGAGGCGGCGAAGGTCAGCCCGGACGAGCGCCTGGTGGTCTATCGCGACCTGATGCGGACCTCCGGGCTGTGGGCGTATCCGGGGCTGCAGCAATAGGATGACGCTCACTCCAACCTGTCATCGCCGGGCTTGACCCGGCGATCCAGACGCTGTCGACAGTTTCTGGATGCCCGGGTCAAGCCCCGGGCATGACAATGTGAGCAAGCAGCGAAAACAGAAACGCCCATGTCCCCCGACCTCGCCGCCGTCCGGCGCGCCACGCTGATCGGCGGCACCGCCGTGCTGATGTGGGCGACGCTGGCTTTGCTGGCCACCTGGTCCCGCGCCATTCCGCCGTTCCAGCTGACCGGCATGGCCTTCGCCGTCGCCTTCCTGATCGGGTTCGGCTGGATGCTGGCGCAGGGCCGATCGCCGCTGGTCGCCGCCCGGCAGCGGCCGGCGGTCTGGCTGCTCGGCATCGGCGGGCTGTTCGGCTACCACCTCGTCTTCTTCATGGCGCTGCGCCTGGCGCCGCCGGTCGAGGCCAACCTGATCAACTACGCCTGGCCTCTCCTGATCGTGCTGTTCTCGGCCCTGCTGCCGGGCGAGCGGCTGCGCTGGTGGCATGTCGCCGGGGCGGCGCTGGGGCTGCTCGGCGTCATGGTGCTGATCGGAGGGCGCGGCGTGGCCTTCGACCCGCGCTTCGCCCTGGGCTATGGCGCTGCGATGCTGTCGGCGATGATCTGGGCCGGCTATTCGGTGCTGAGCCGGCGCATCGGCGCGGTGCCGACCGAGACGGTCGGCTGGTTCTGCGGCGGCACCGCCCTCTTGTCCCTGCTGTGCCATCTGGCGCTGGAGCGGACGGTGGTGCCGGACGCCGCCGGCTGGGCCGCGGTGGCGGGGCTGGGCCTCGGTCCCGTCGGCCTCGCCTTCTTCGTCTGGGACCATGGGGTGAAGTGCGGCGACATCCGGGCGCTGGGCGCCTTCGCCTATGCCGCGCCGCTCTTGTCGACCCTGCTGCTGATCGCCTTCGGCCAGGGCGCCCTGACCCTGTCAGTCGGCGCCGCCTGCGCCCTGATCGTCAGCGGCGCAATCCTGGCCGGGCGCGATCTCTGGGCCCGGCGCGCCGCGAAAGCGTAGAGCCTACCCCAGCTCCGGCCGCCAGCCCGGCGGGGCCAGGGTGAAGCCTTCGAAGCGGAAGGCGGGGGCGACAACGCAGCTGACCAGGGTCCAGTCGCCCAGGCTGCGCGCCGCCTGCCAATGCCCTTCCGGCACCACGCCCTGGAAGCGGTCGCCGGCCAGGATGTCGGGGCCGAGGCGCAACACCTCGCCCGCCTGGCCGGTTTCGGCGATCGACAGCTCCAGCGGCGCGCCGGCCTGCCAGATCCAGATCTCCGGCGCGTCCACGGCGTGCCAGTGCGAGACCTCGCCGGCCCGCAGCAGGAAATGGATCAGCGAGGCGCGGCCGCGGCCGCCCGCCGGCGGGTCGCGCCACAGCTCGACATAATGCCCGCCCTCGGGGTGAGGCTTCATGCCGAGCCTGGCGATGATCGCTTCCGGCGTCATCGCGCTCATGCCTGGGCGATCGTGGCGACGTAGGACGGGCGCTCGGCAAAGCCCGCATGCCAGGCGGCGAGACGCGGATGGGTCCCGCGCCAGCCCCAGTCGGCGAAGCGCAGGTCGAGATAGCCGAGGGCGCAGGCGGCGCCGATCGCGCCGATGGTCAGCGGCCCGTCGAGCTCCGCCGCATCCGCCTCCATCCGGTCGAGCGCGGTCCGGATCTTGGCCTTCTGGCGCTCGATCCAGGGCTCGTGCTGCTTCTCGGTCGGGCGCAGCGTCAGCTCGTAGCGGATCAGGAGAGCCGCATCCTGCAGCCCGTCGGCCAGCGCCAGCCAGCGCAGGGCCTTCCAGCGGGCCGGGCCTGCGGCCGGGAACAGCTTCGGCCCGTCATGCAGCGAGTCGAGATACTCGCAGATCACCGGGCTGTCGTAGAGCGGGCCGAACTCGGTCTCCAAGACCGGGATCTTGTTCAGCGGGTTGCGGCCCGACAGGCCGCTGGCCGGGTCCTCGGTGCTGGTCGGCACCGCCTCGATCCGGTCCTGCAGGCCGGTCTCGATAGCGGCGATACGGACCTTGCGGGCGAAGGGCGAGAACGGGCTGTAGAGGAGCTTCATGGTCGTCCCGGGTTGGAGAAGCGTTCAGAATCGGTCCTTGCGGCCGCGGATCTCGGCGAAGACGGCGACCGGGTCGGCCCCGGCCATGCCAATCGCGGCCTGCAGGTCCGGCTTGTCGGCGCGCAAGAAGGGGTTGGCCAGCTTCTCGCGGCCGAGCTGGGCCGGGATGGTCGCAGCACCGCTCTCGCGCGCGTCGTCGACATCCTCGGCATAGGACTGCAGCACCGGGTTGGCGCCGTCCACCGTCAGCGCGAAGCGGGCGTTCGACTGGGTGTATTCGTGGCCGCAATAGATCCGGGTGGTGTCCGGCAGCGCCCGCAGCTTCAGGAGGCTGGACCACATCTGGTCGGCCGTGCCCTCCAGCAGGCGGCCGCAGCCGAGCGCGAACAGCGTGTCGCCGCAGAACAGCACGCCGGCATCCTCGAACCAGAAGGCGATGTGGCCGGCGGTGTGGCCGGGCACCTCCAGCACGGAGCCCCGCGCAGCGCCGACCATGACGTGGTCGCCCTCGGCCACGCCGCGGTCGAGGTCGGGGATGCGCGCCGCTTCCGCCGCCGGCCCGACGATCGAGGCGCCGTAGCGCTTCGCCAGCTCGTGGTTGCCGCCGAAATGGTCGCCGTGGTGATGGGTGTTCAGGATCCAGTCCAGCCGGCCGCCCTTGGCCTCCAGCTTCGCCGCCACCGGGTCGGCCTCGCCGGGATCGACCACGGCGACCATGCCGGTCGAGTCGTCCTCCAGCAGATAGGCGTAGTTGTCCTTCAGGACGGGGATCAGCGTGACGCGAAGCGAGGCCATGCGTCCTCCTGGACCGGGGTCGAAACGGGTCGGGGCAGCATAGCCGCTCCCGACCCGCTCCGCGACCCAATCAGAGTTCGAGGTCGGCCAGGCTCTCGATCAGCGTCACCCGCGGCAGGGCTTCGGCCGCGGCGCGGCGGCCGCGCGCCGGGCGGGCGGGGGCGGCCCGGTCGTCGGCGGCCTTGAGATCGCCGAAGTCGAGCCCCGTGCGGCTTTCCAGCTCGGCGACCGGCAGCTGATACAGGCGGAACGGCTCCAGCCCCAGCGCCTCGATCCGGTTCAGGAGGTCCTCCTGGGTCAGCAGGAACGCCTTGGCCTTCAGCGCACCGGCCTCGACATAGGCGACGATCTTCCAGAAGTCGCGCGGGATGGCGGTGCCGCGATAGACCGGATCGTCGTCGCGGAACACCGGGCCGCCCAGCACCGAGACGCGGAGCTGCTCGACCTCCACCTCCTCCAGGATCGCGTTCTCCAGCAGGCCCCAGAGGCCGTTCAGCCCGGACTGGTTGTAGGCCTCGTGCTGCGGCGCGATGTTGGTGAAGTAGAAGGATTCGCGGTTGGCCCGCTCCGCCTCCTCCGGCGGGCCCCAGACCAGGTCCTGGCGCCGGGCGATATGGCCGCGGTCGAGGCGGTTGGAGGCGTAGAGGGCGTCGCCGGTCTGCCATTTCGCGTCGACCAGCGGGTCGATCGTGAACTTCAGCCCACTGCGGCTGAGCATGCGGATCTGGCCGCCATCGACGTTCCAGGCCACCCAGCGGGCCAGGCGGCGCGACTTGCTGAGCACCAGCGAGAAATGGGTGTGCCGGATGACGGGGGAGCCGCCGGCCTTCGCCGCATCCGTCTCCTGCGCCCGCGACATCGCCGGCACCGGCACGGCCTTGCCGCCCAGGAACCGCGGGTCGTAGCCGCCACCGGTGGCGGCCGGCGCGGCCCGCGCCAGATCCGGCGGCGTCGGCTCGATCTCCAGCTTCTTGAACACGGCCTCGGCGCCGCAGGCGAGCGCGAAGTCGCCCTCGCTGGCGTCGGCGCCGTCGGCCTCGCCGCCGAAATGCAGGCCGAGCATGACGTCGGCCGGGTCGCCCTTGCCGTCGACGCCGAGCCAGACCGAGCCGGAATCGCCGCCCTTGCTGATCTCGCTCTCCGCCGCCGGGCGGTCGGGGTCCGGGCCGATCTCGAAGCCGCCGATCCGCTTGAATCCGACCTGGTCGCCGTAGGACAGCTTCACCGTGGTCTCGATCCGGGTGACGATGCCCCAGGTGACGCCGGTGGTGCGGCCGGACTTCACCACCCGGTCGCCGAGCTCCGGCCGGCCCAGCCGGGCGACCCTGACGCCGAGGTCGAGGATCTTCGGGTCGACCTCGCGGCCCTCGATCCGGGCGATGGCGCAGTCGCCGGCCAGGCCGAGATGGCTGCGCACCAGCACGCCGCAGCCGTTGCTCTCGATCCGATTGTCGTCGAACGGCCCGGGCTGGACGACGGTATCGCCCAGCCGGCCCTCCTCGCCGTGCAGCACATGCCAGTTCGACAGGATGTGCGGCCGTCCCTCCTGCCGATCGTAGACGATGCAGCCGAGGGTGCCGGCCGTGCCCGCGGGATGGCTGACGCTGATGCCCGGCACCAGCGGGTCGTGGCGCAGCTTGCGCTCGTCCTTCACCACCTGCGGCACCAGCTGCCAGGACGGCTTGTAGCGCCGCTCGACCACATCGGTCGGGACCTTGACGCCATCGACCACGATGCTCTTCGGCAGCGGCGGGATGCCCTCCGCCACCAGCGCCTGGGGGGCGACCTTGCGGCCGACCGTGAACTGGATGCACAGCTCGCCGGTCGGCTTGCCGCCTTCGAGCTTCCGGCCGATCCCGACCGAGGTCACGTTCGGATGGTCGAGATAGAGGTCCGCGGCCTCGCGGGCGGCCTGCTTCAGGCGCTCCGGGTCGATTCCGCGAGGCTCGGTCTTGCGGGCCATGAAGCGACTCCTGAAATATCCTGTTGTGGGACAGCCGGATATTGCGATGGCTCAAACCTGCCATCGATGCGTTATCCTAACGTGACCATGCCCTGAGGACGACGGGCGGATGTACAGCGACGTCATCGACCTGCGCGAATTCTACGAGACCAGCCTGGGCCTGGTGGTGCGCCGCATGGTGCGCCGCCAGATCCGCATGCTGTGGCCGGACACGCAGGGCCAGATCGTCCTCGGCCTCGGCTACGCCACGCCCTTCCTGCGCCCCTTCCTGGGCGAGGCCGAGCGGGTGATCGCCTGCATGCCGGCCGAGCAGGGCGTGACCCACTGGCCGCCGGACGGCCGCGGCCTGGTGGCGCTGAGCGAGGAGACCGAGCTGCCGCTGCCCGACATGTCGGTCGACCGGGTGCTGCTGGTGCACGGGCTGGAGGCGACCGAGCAGCTGGGCGAGCTGATGCGCGAGATCTGGCGCGTGCTGAACGGCAGCGGCCGGCTGCTGGTGGTGGCGCCGAACCGGCGCAGCCTGTGGGCACGGTCCGACCGCACCCCGTTCGGCCACGGCAAGCCCTATTCCGCCAACCAGCTGAACCATGTGCTGCGCCAGCATCAGTTCGTGCCGGAGCGGGTGGCCCGCGCCCTGTGGCTGCCGCCGACCCGGTCGCGCTTCCTGCTGTCCACCGCCCCGGTGTGGGAGGAGGCCGGCGCCCGCTGGTTCCAGCGCGTCGCCGGCACGGTGATGATCGAGGCGTCGAAGCAGATCTATCAGCTGTCGCGCGGCAAGAAGGTGCGCCACCGCCGGCCGGTGCTGGTGCCGGTCGGGGCGGCGCAGCCGGTGCTGGGGGTGCAGCGCGACGGCGAGGAACAGCCGGGCTAGCCGGGCACGGGAATCGGGACGGGACAGCCGCGCTCCAGGTTCCGGCGCGCCGATACCGGGATGCGTAAAACCCCAGATGTTTCCTTTGCTTTCGCCCCCTGCCCGTTCTACATCTGATCGCCCTCGACCCGGCAGGTTCCAGCCCGCTTCAGACGATGCCAGACGCCCCCCAGACGCTCGACTCGTTGCGCCAGCGGATCGACGAGATCGACGAGGCGCTCCATGACCTGATCATGCAGCGGGCCGGGGTGGTGCATGACGTCGCCGCCGCCAAGAACGGCGATCCGCTGGCGATGCGGCCGGGCCGCGAGGCCGCCATCCTGCGCCGCTTGGCGGGCCGCCACAGCGGCGGCTTTCCGCTGCCGGAGCTGACGCGGATCTGGCGTGAGCTGATCGCCGGCTGCACCCGCATGCAGGCCCCCTTCGCCGTCGCCGTGCATGCGCCGGAGGGGCAGACCGAGCTGTGGGACCTGGCGCGCGACCACTATGGCAGCCACACCCCGACCACCGCGGTGGCCGCGCCGATCCAGGCGATCCGCGCCGTCCACGACGGCAGCGCCGCGGTGGCCGTCCTGCCCTGGCCGATCGAATCCGACGGCGATCCCTGGTGGCAGGTGCTGCTGTCGGACGATCCGCGCACGCCACGCATCGTCGGCACCCTGCCCTTCGTCGTCACCGAGCGGCACCGCGACGAGCCGCTGGCCCTGGCCGTCGCCCAGCTCGACACCGAGCCGACCGGCGACGACCATGCCCTGGTCGCGGTCGAGGTCGCCAGCGACATCAGCCGCAGCCGGCTGAAGCAGATCTTCGAAGCCACGGGGCTGCCGCCCGTGGCCTTCTGGACCCGGCCGGCCCGCAGCGCCGAGGATTCTGCCGTCCATCTGGTCGACGTGGCCGATTTCGTCGCCGTCGGCGACCCCCGGCTCGGCGGCCTGCGCGAGCGCCTGGAGGAGCTGGCCCCCCGCATCCGCCTGATCGGCGGCTTCGCCACCCCGATCACCATCGGCCGTCGGAGCTGAGACATCCCATGACCGCGATCCAAGCCCCGCGCCCGCGCCCGGGCCTGCTCGACATCGACCCCTATGTCGGCGGCGAGGCCAAGGCGGTGCCCCATCCGCGGCTGGGCCGGCCGATCCGCCTGGCCTCGAACGAGGGTGCCTTCGGCCCGAGCCCGAAGGCGATGGCCGCCTATCGCGAGCTGAGCGGCGAGATCCACCGCTATCCCGACGGCGGCGCCTCCGCCCTGCGCGAGGCCCTGGCCGGCCGCTTCGGCCTGGATGCGGATCGCATCGTCGCCGGCGCCGGGTCGGACGAGCTGATCGCGCTGCTGGCCAAGAGCTATGCCGGGCCGGGCGACGAGGTGCTGTACAGCCGGCACGGCTTCCTGATGTACCCGATCGCGGCCAAGGCGGTCGGCGCCACGCCGGTCGCGGCGCCCGAGGCGGACCGCAAGACCGATGTCGACGCGCTGCTGGCGCATGTGACGCCGCGCACCCGCATCCTGTTCCTGGCCAACCCGAACAATCCGACCGGCCATCTGCTGCCGAAGGCCGAGGTCGAACGGCTGCACGCCGCCCTGCCGCCGGACGTGATCCTGGCGCTCGACGCCGCCTATGCCGAATACATCGACGATCCGGCCTACAGCGCCGGCGCCGAGCTGGTCGACCGGTCCGGGAACGTCGTCATGCTGCGCACTTTCTCGAAGATCTACGGCCTGGGGGCGCTGCGGCTGGGCTGGGGCTATGCCTCGGCCGGCATCACCGACGTGCTGAACCGGGCCCGCGGACCGTTCAACGTCAGCGCCGCGGCCCAGGCCGCGGGCGTGGCCGCGCTGGCGGACGAGGCCTTCATCGAGAACAGCCGCGCCCACAACGCCGAATGGCGGCGCTGGACGGCGGCGGAGCTGGCGAAGCTGGGCCTGTCGCCGCTGCCCTCGGCCGGCAACTTCCTGCTGGTCGATTTCGGCGACCGCGACGCCGAGGCGGCACGGCTGCACCTGAAGGACACCGGCATCCTGGTGCGCCAGATGGGCGGCTACGGCCTGCCCGGCTGCCTGCGCATCACCATCGGCACCGAGGAGGAGATGCGGGCGGTGGTGGCGGCGCTGGCCGAGCATCTGCGCGGCCGATGACCGCGCCGGCGACCGACTCGGGGGCGCCGGTCTTCCGGCGCCTGGCCCTGCTGGGCATCGGCCTGATCGGATCTTCCGTCGCGCGCGCCGCCCGCAAGCACGGTCTGGCGGGCGAGATCGTCGGCCATGCCCGAAGGCCCGAGACCCGCGACGAGGCGATGGCGCTCGGCTTCCTCGACCGGGTCGAGGCCGACCCGGCCGCCGCCGTGGCCGGCGCCGACGCGGTGATGATCTGCGCCCCGATGGGGGCCTATGAGCAGCTGGCGAAGGCGATCGCCCCGGCCCTGGCGCCGGGCGCGATCGTCACCGATGTCGGCTCGGTCAAGGGCATGGTGGCGAAGACCATCGGGCGGCACCTGCCGGCCGGCGTGCATCTGGTGCCCGGCCACCCGATCGCCGGCACCGAGCATTCCGGCCCCTCCGCCGGCTTCGCCGAGCTGTTCATCGACCGCTGGTGCGTGCTGACGCCGGAGCCGGGCGTCGACCCAGACGCCGTGGCCAAGGTCGAGGCGCTGTGGCGCGGCATGGGCATGATGGTCGAGACGATGACCGCCGAGCACCACGACCGGGTGCTGGCCATCACCTCGCACATCCCGCATCTGATCGCCTACACCATCGTCGGCACCGCCTCGGACATGGAGGAGGCGACCCAGGCCGAGGTGATCCGCTTCTCCGCCGGCGGCTTCCGCGACTTCACCCGCATCGCCGGTTCCGACCCGGTGATGTGGCGCGACGTGTTCCTGACCAACAAGGACGCGGTGCTGGAGGTGCTGCAGCAGTTCACCGAGGACCTGGTGCGGCTGCAGCGCGCCATCCGCCGCGGCGAGGGCGACACGCTGCAATCCTGGTTCACCCGCACCCGTGCCATCCGCCGCGGCGTCGTCGACGCCCATCAGGAGGAGATGGAGCCGGAGAAAGCGGCGCGCCTGACCAAGGAAGAGGATTGACAGCCGCGTAGGTTGGGTTCGCGCACGCGAACCCAACCTACGCGGTCACTGCTGCCACCGGATCTCCGGCAGCTTCGCCACCTGCAGCGGGCCGAAGGAGACGCGGCCCTTCTCGATCGTGATCGGGGCTGTGACGGTGCGGGTGCCGTCCGCCGCCGGCTGGCCGGCCATCAGGTCGAGCCCGACCTTGGCGAAGCCGGCGTCGCGGTCGCGCACCACCCCGGCCTTCTGCAGATCCTCGATCACCGCGCCGTAGCCGCGGATCTTCGCGGTCAGCGTGCCCTGCGGCTGCAGCCTGTCGTCGAGGTCGAGGGTGCCGCCGGCGTCGATCACGAGCGGCCCCCAGCGCAGCGCCAGATTGTCGACCCGGAGCTTGCCGCCGGCGGCGCGCCAGGCGGTCAGCTCCGGCGCCGTCGCGGCCTTCGGCAGCGGGCCCAGCACGGTCAGCCGTGCCGCAGCCATGTCGACCCGCCGACCCATGGCCTCGAGGCCGAGATCCGGCGTCTCCAGCCCCTCGATGTCGAGCGAGGCGGCGGCGCCGGCCCCGGCCTCCTCCGGCGCGCGGTCGATCGAGCCGTTGACCCGGGCCACCGGCAGCGGCGCCTGCAGCAGCCCGCCGGCCAGCTCGACCTGGGACAGGGTCAGCAGCACCCGATTCGGCCTGCCGTCGGTGCCGATGCGGGCGCTGCCGCTGCCCGCCCCTTTCACCTCGGCGGTCAGGGCCGGGCTGCCCGGCAGGGTGATGCGCTGCGGCGGCGCGATGGTGAAGCCGACCTCGGGCAGGGTCCAGGGCTTGGCGGTGGCGACCACCCCGGCAGCGTTCCAGGTCAGCCCGTCGATCCGGCGCAGGCTGGGCGCCTGCGATTCGACGGTGAAAGCCAGCGGGAAGCCTTCGACGCTCAGCGTCCCGGGATCGACCGTGACCCCGGGCGGCGGATTGGCGGCGAAGGCCTGCGCCTGGGCCTCGACCTTCGCCGCGGCCCAGTACCAGCCGCCGGTCCAGCCGGCGGCGATCAGGGCGACGAGGATGGCGGGAACGACGACGATACGGCGACGCATGGCGGTCCCGGATGGTGGCGAGAGGAGGGCACGTGGCCGCGACCGGGTCCCGGAGTCAAGCCGAACCAGCGGAACGCGACACGACGCCCCTCCCCTTCGCACCCGCAAAACGCTACATCTGGTGGATGGCCGATGGTCATCACGACTGGAAGACGCCGAACCTGCCGCTGACCCCGGGCGAGCCGCTCTGGGTGTTCGGCTATGGCTCGCTGATGTGGAATCCGGGCTTCCTGCATCTCGAGCGGCAGCCGGCGGTGCTGCACGGCTATCATCGCCGCTTCTGCGTCCTCTCCCACCGCTACCGCGGCACGCCGGAACGGCCGGGGCTGGTGCTCGGCCTCGACCGCGGCGGCTCCTGCCGCGGCATGGCCTTCAAGGTGGCGCCCGACGACGTGCAGGCGGTGGTCGCCTATCTCTGGGAACGCGAGATGGTGACCGGCGTCTACCGCCCGAGCCTGAAGGAGATCCGGCTCCTATCCGGGCCAGTGACCGCCTGCTGCTTCCTGGCCGATCGCGGCCACCACCAATACCGCGGTGCGCTGGGGCCGGAGGAGACGCTGGCGATGATCCGCACCGGCATCGGCAGCAGCGGGCCGAACCGCGATTACCTGCTGAACACGGTCGAGCATCTGCGCGCGCTGGGCATCCGCGACGGCGCCCTGTTCGCGCTGGCGAAGCGGGTGGCCGAGGCCGGCGACAACACCCCCGTCCTCAACACGGCCGAGCCCGCCGCCGAGATCGCGTAGGACAGCCCTGCCGGATCACGCCTCCGGCCGCATCGCCCCGCGGTCGCGGATTTCGCCGAGCCGGTCGTAGATGCCGAACACAACGATGTAGATCTCGCACGCCACGCGCCAGCCGATCAGAAAGGCGATGGTGCCGACGATCGCGAGCAGCGCCCCCAACACCCCGCCGCCGGCGCCGAAAGCGGTGACCAGGGCCCGCAGCCCGCCCAGGACGATCACGATGATACCGATCCAGTAGAGGATCTTGATCAGGGTCGGCGAGATCAGCTTCTCGAAGCTGGCGAAATCGGACAACTGCATGACGCTCCCCTCCACGATGCCGGCCCGCCCCCGGGCCCGGTCCCCCGCGCTGCCGGCGCCTAGCCGCAGCGCGAATAGCCGCAGTTCAGGCAGGTGTCGCAGCCCTCCTGCCGGATCAGGGTCGGGTGGCCGCATTTCGGGCAGGACCGGCCCGGCGGCCGGCCCGGATTGCCCCCCGGGTTGCCCGACGGCTCGGCCGTGACCTCGACCGCCACCTCCGGCACGATGCCTTCCGGCTTCGCCAGGAAGCCCGTCGCCACCATGTGCCGCTCGATCGTCTCGCCGATCGCGGCCAAGAGCGACGGCACGTAGCGCCCGCCCATCCACTGCCCGCCGCGCGGGTCGAACACCGCCTTCAGCTCCTCGACCACGAAGGCGACATCGCCGCCGCGCCGGAACACCGCGCTGATCATCCGGGTCAGCGCCACGGTCCAGGCGTAGTGCTCCATGTTCTTGGAGTTGATGAAGATCTCGAAAGGCCGCCGGCGGCCGTCGACCACCTCGTCGTTGAGGGTGACGTAGATGGCGTGGTCGCTGTCCGGCCAGCGCAGCTTGTAGGTCTCGCCCGGCAGCACCTCGGGCCGTGCCGCGGGCGTGCTGAGGCCGGGCGCTTCGGCCGCCCCCTTCTGTACTGTCTGCGGTCGCGCCTCCAGCACGGCGCCGGTGATCGCGTTCGGGCGATAGGTGGTGCAGCCCTTGCAGCCGAGGGCATAGGCCTGGGCGTAGACTTGCCTGAAGGCGTCGAAGGACAAATCCTCGGGGCAGTTGATGGTCTTGCTGATCGAGCTGTCGATGTGCTTCTGCGCCGCCGCCTGGATCGCCAGATGGTCGGCCGGCTCCAGCGTCTGGGCGTCGACGAAATGGTCCGGCAGCGGCGCGTCGGCGCCATGGATCTCGCGGAACAGCCGGTAGGCGTAATTCTCCACCGTCTCCGCCCGCCGGCTGCCGTCGGGCAGCAGCACGTTGCGGGTGTGGGTCCAGGCGAAGACCGGCTCGATCCCCGAGGCGACGTTGCCGGCGAACAGCGAGATCGTGCCGGTCGGGGCGATCGAGGTGAGGAGCGCGTTGCGGATGCCGTGCCGGGCGATCAGGTCGCGGATCTCCTGCGGCAGCTCGGCGACGCCCGGCGCGGCCAGGAACGCGTCGCGGTCGAACAGCGGGACGGCGCCCTTCTCCGCCGCGATCTCGGCCGATGCGCGGTAGGAATGCAGCTTGATCGCGCCCAGCCACTCCTCGACCAGGGCCGCCGATTCGGGCGAGCCGTAGCGCACCCCCAGCATCAGGAAGGCGTCGGCCAAGCCGGTGACGCCGAGCCCGATGCGCCGCTTGGCCTTGGCCTCGGCCGCCTGTTCCGGCAGCGGGAAGCGCGAGACGTCGACGACATTGTCCATCAGCCGGATCGCGACCGGAACGATCTCCGCCAGCGTCTCATGGTCGAAGCGGGCCCCGGGCGTGAACGGATCGACCACCAGCTTCGCCAGGTTGACCGAGCCGAGCAGGCAGGCGCCGTAGGGGGGCAACGGCTGTTCGCCACAATTGTGCAGGACCAGGCCGTTGCCGTCGAAGGCGTTCGGGCCGGGGATGCGGACGTCGTAGACCTCCTCGTCCCCGTCCGGCACCAGCTGCCTCACCGTGGCGAGGAACCGCTCGCGATTGAGCGCCCGCCAATAGCCGGCCAGCATCTGGTCGAGACGTGTCCGCTTGTCGGTGTCGGCGAAGCCGATCCGGGCGGCAAAGCGGGCCATGCCGGCCCCAGCGATAACGAGCTCGTGGTCGGCGGAGCAATCGTAGGACCGACGACCGCCCTTCCCATCCGGCAGCAGGCGGGGGCCGGCCGCGCGGCGATCGGCGTAGATCGACGAGGCGATGCCGAGCCGCAGCAGCATGCGCTGGACCGCGCGCAGCAGGCCGAGATCGCTCTGGGCCAGACGAATGCTGACGCCCTTCTCCCGGGTGCCCTGGACCGATCCGTCGGCATCGAACAGGCCGCGAAGCAGGCCGAGGATGAAGGCCGAGGATGCCCGCTCGACTGCCGGCGTGATCGTCTTGCGGCCGGGCGCGAGGCCGAGCGACAACGCCAGCTCGCGCAGGGCGCCGAGGCTGAGCCGCCGCTCCCCCCGACCAGGCACTCGCATCCAACCGGCGAAATCGGACCGATGCGGCAGTGACCGAGCCGCCGAGAGCGCCGCCGCCATCACCCCGGCAATGCCCGGACGAGCGTCTGCGCCGTTGACCGTGGCCTCGCCCGGCCAGGCGGAGAGCACGGCCTTGTCGGATTTCAGCGTGCCGTCGCCGATCAGCAGGCCGATCAAATAGCCCTCTTCTTCCGAACCGAAGCCGGGCCAGGCAAGCGCATCACCATGATCGTGCAGACGGACGCGGTCGCCCGGCTTCAACTCGCCGGCCTTCCTCCATTCGGTCTCGATCCGGAAGCGGGACACCTCGGTCGCGACCAGAACCGGGTGGTCCGCCGTCAGCCGCAAAACATGGCCTTCCGCCGTCTCCAGCCGCAGCACCGGCTTGCGGCCGGTCGGGAAGAAACCCTCGGGCCCGGAGGATGCCGGCTGACCGTTTACCATGGCGACGAAGGACCGGCCGAGCAGGTCGCCGACTGTGCGGGGGCCGTCCAGGGTCTGGACCCAGGTGTCCGCCGTGACGCAAGGATTAGTGCTTTGAATTTGCTCGCAATATTGGAGATTGTTCCGGGCGTTGATGCGGTCGATGAAGATCACGCCGGGCTCGGCCGAATCATAGGTCGAGCGCATGATCCGGTCCCACAGCTCGCGCGCCGGCAGGGTGCGGAAGACGCGGCCGCCGAACACCAGGTCCCAGGGCGTGTCGGCCTCGACCGCCTTCATGAAGGCATCGGTGACCAGGACCGACAGGTTGAACATGCGCAGCCGGCCCGGGGCGCGCTTGGCCTCGATGAAGTCGACCACGTCCGGATGGTCGCAGCGCAGCGTCGCCATCATCGCGCCGCGGCGGGAGCCGGCGGACATGATGGTGCGGCACATCGCGTCCCACACATCCATGAAGGAAAGCGGGCCGGACGCGTCGGCCCCGACGCCGGCCACCGGCGCGCCCTTCGGCCGGATGGTGGAGAAGTCGTAGCCGATGCCGCCGCCCTGCTGCAGCGTCAGCGCCGCCTCGCGCAGATGGGCGAAGATGCCGGCCATGCTGTCCGGCACCGTGCCCATGACGAAGCAGTTGAACAGGGTGACGTCGCGCCCGGTGCCGGCGCCGGCCAGGATGCGCCCCGCCGGCAGGTAGTGGTGGCCACGCAGGATGCCGAGGAAGCGCTCGGTCCACAGCTTCGGATCCGATTCGGCGGCGGCCACGGCGGCCGCGACCCGGCGCCAGCTGTCCTCGATCGTCGAATCGACAGGGCTGCCGTCCGGCTGCTTCAGCCGGTACTTCATGTCCCAGATCTGGGTCGCGATATCGCCCGGCTCGGCCACCATGGACCTCCCGCAGACAGACGCACCCCCAAAGGATGGGGGTGCGGTCAGCCCCGGTCAACCAGGGACAGTGGCAGGCCCCAGGACCCGGCTATTCCAGCCCGGCATAGATCGCGGCGCGCAGATCGGTCACGAATTCGCCCTTCATGCCCTCGAGCGCGGTGTTGGTGAGCCCCACGACGCTCAGCCGCCGGGCCGGGTCGACGAACCAGGAATGGCCGTAGACGCCGCCCCAGCGCCAGGTCCCGGCCGTCATCGGCACCCCGGCCGCCGCCGGGTCGGTCACCAGCGCGAAGCCGTAGCCGAAGGTCGTGCCCGGCGTGTCCGGCATCGAAAGGCCGAGGATCTGGTCGGTGGCCATGGCCTGCACCGTCTCCGGCCGCAGGATCGGCGCGCCGCCCTGGCGCAGGGCTTCGAGGAACACCAGGAAGTCGCCGGCCGTGCCGGCCATGCCGCCGCCGCCGGAGGGGTAGGAGGCCGGGTCGAAGATGCGGCCGGGGGCGAAGCTGAGCCCGGCGAAAGGCCGCGGCGCCGGGATGGCGTAAGGCTCGCCCATCCGCACCGGCGCGGGCTCGCCGTCGGCATAGGCGGCGGCCAGGCGCGACCGGTCCGGCGGGGCGAAGCCGGTGTCCTGCAGCCCGAGCGGTTCGGTGACGCGGCGGCGCACCAGATCCGGCAGGCTCTCGCCGGCCGCCACCTCCAGCGCCGCGCCGAGCACGTCGAGCGCCAGCGAATAGGCCCAGGCCGAGCCAGGAGCGAAGGCGAGCGGCGCCGAGGCGATGCGGCGCAGGTTGTCGGCGAAGGACCGGCCCGGCGCGTCGAGCCCGTCGGACACGCCGGCGCGGTGATAGGGGCCGTCCGCCGGCTCGGCGAAGCTGTAGATCAGGCCCGCGGTGTGGGTCAGCAGGTGGCGGATGGTGATCACCGGCTCGGTGCCGTCGGCGAGCTTCGGCCGGAAATCCGGCAGGAACTTCGTCACCGGGTCGGCGAGCGCGATCCGTCCCTCCTCCACCAGCCGCAGCGCGGCGGCGGTGACGATCGGCTTGGTGAGGGAGGCGTAGAGAAACACCGTGTCCTCGCGCACCGGCCGCCCGGCCTCGCGGTCGGCCAGGCCGGCGGCACGGCGGTAGACCAGCCGGCCGTCCTGCGCCACCAGCACCGCGGTGCCGACGATGCGCTGTTCCGCCAGCGCCCGGTCGATCGCCGCGTCGATCCGCGGCGACAGGGCTGGATCGGTGGCGGGCGCGTCGAACAGGGAAGCGGCGATCGTCATCGCAGGACTCCATTTTCGGATGGATCGCTACGAAATATGATCGGCGACGATTCGTCAATCTGGATTTCAGATCGATCGCTATGAAAATGGATCCCCCACGCCCCCGCGGCCGCCCCCGTGGCTTCGATCGCGACGCGGCGCTGGACCGGGCGCTGCCGGTGTTCCGGCGCCAGGGCTATGAGGGCGCCTCGATCGCCGACCTGACGGCGGCGATGGGCATCACCACGCCCAGCCTGTACGGCGCCTTCGGGTCGAAGGAGCGGCTGTATCGCGAGGTCCTGGACCGCTACCGCGCCGACCCGCAGCGCGCCGCCCCCTGGGCGATGGCGGCGCCGACGGCGCGCGAGGCGGTGCGGCTGATCCTGGAGGGCTCGGCCCGCGACTTCAGCGATCCGGCGCACCCGCCCGGCTGCATGATCTCGACCGCCGTCCTGACCTGCGCCCCGGAAAACCGGCCGGCGGCGGCGGCGCTGACGTCGATGCGCGGCAACACGGTGGCAAGGCTGCGCACCCGCTTCACCCGCGCCCTGGAGGAGGGCGAGCTGCCGCCCGGCACCGACCCGGACGAGCTGGCGCGGTTCTACGGCGCGATCATCCAGGGCCTGTCGGTACAGGCGCTGGACGGCGCCGGATACGACGCGCTGATGAAGATCGTGCGCCGGGCGATGGCCGCCTGGCCGGGTTAACCGATCGCCGACCGGCGCCACGTCAGGATCCGGCCGGGACCGTGCACCGCCGCGAACAGCAGCCCGGCCAGGAAGGTGAAGTGGTCGACGAAGAAGCCGAACTCGGCCTGGTTCCCGGCCCAGTGCGACGGGCCGTGGAAGGCGAAGGCCAGGAACACGACGTAGACGGCGGCCAGCAGCGACGCCTCGGTGAAATACGCCCCGGTGAGGAAGCAGATCACCAGCAGGCATTCGAAGATCGCCGCCAGCCAGGCCAGCACGAGTGGCACCGGAAACCCCGCCATCGCGATGTAGCCGGCGGTGGCATTCAGATCCATGAACTTGAAGACCGCCGCCATCAGGAAGACGGCGGCGAAGATCAGCCGGCCGACGAGAATGGCGATCGACTGCCAGGCTGGCATGGTCGTTTCAGCATTCATCTGTCTTCTCTCCCCCAAGACGGACCGCGAGAATAGCCGAGGCCCTCGTCGCAGGCGACTGGACGCTAATCCGGCAGCGTCACCGGCGTCGCCGCGGCCAGGGGGCGGCGCAGCCGGTCGGGGTCGTCGTAGCGCCACAGCGGGATGCCGGCGCAGCGCTCCACCCGGTCCGGCATGCCGTAGCGGGCGACCACGGCGCGGGCGTTCAGCCCGTCCATCAGGATGAAGCCGAAGGGCGGCGCGCCGGAGCCGCCGGCCCAGTCCCGCCGGGCCCAGTCCTCGTTGACGATCCAGTGATACGGGGCGCCGTTGCGCGCCACCTGGGCGACCTGGACCCGGCGGCCGGAATGCAGCACCAGCGGCTTGGCCCACCAGTAGCCGGCGAGGCCGGCGGCCGAACCCTGGAAGCAGGCCAGCGGCGGCGGCGGCTCGATCCGCGCCGCCAGCTGGTCCGGCCGGGCCCAGAGCGCGGCGGCGGCCGCCAGCAGGACGGCCAGGATCGCCCCCACCGGCCGGGCCGGCACCCGCAGCCGGTCGGCGGCGAGATGGGCGAGCCACGGCGCGGTCAGGAACAGCCAGGGCTGGAAGTAGCGCAGGAAGGAGTCGTCGCGGAAGATGCCGAACAGCACTACTGCCAGCAGCGTCGCCAGCGAGGAGGCGGCGGCGAAGACCGCAATCCGATCCGAGGGCGCGATCTCGCGCTCTCCGGCCACCAGGCCGCGCAGCACCGCGAGGGTGCGGGCCACCGGCAGCAGGGCCAAGGCGATCAGGCCAAGATTGACCGCCGTCTCCGCCGCATCGGCGCGCCAGAGCACGCCGCCGAGGCGGAACAGGCCGTAGCCGATGCCCAGGTCGAGCTGGTCGCGATAGATCCCGTTCAGCGGGTTGACCCGGCCCTGCAGCAGGAAGGCGGCCAGTGCCGCGACGCCCACCGCGGCCGCGGCGGCGAGCGCCGCCCGTCGGGTGCGCGGCGCCGGGGCACAGAGCAGCGACAGCGCCAGGGCCGGGGCGGCGGCATAGGGCAGGACGAAGCTGTCCGACAGCACCCCGGCCAGGATCAGGACCGCCAGCCCCGTCAGCGGCCAGGGACCCGGCCGGTCGAGCTGGCGCAGCACCAGCAGCAGCACCGCCGCCGCGATCAGGATGGCGCCGAAATGGAAGGTGACGACGAAGGGATAGATCAGCCAGTTCAGGGCATAGACGCCGGCCAGGCCCCAGCCGAAGGCGAAGAGCAGCGCCAGCACCGCCGCCAAAGCCGCCACGGCCATGGCGGCGGAGCGGCCGCCGGCGGCGCGATGCACCGCGGCGCCGAGCAGCAGATAGAGGCCGAGCTGCAGCGCCGCGGCCAACGGCAGGGCCTGGCGGAAATCGCCGGTCGCGAGATCGGCCAGGCCATAGACCGCCATGTCCGGAAAGACATAGGGGCCGGGCGTCAGGTGCCAGCCGCGCAGCGCATCGAGGCCGCGATGCAGGTCGTCGAACAGCGCCGGCAGGTAGAGCACGTCGGCATTGCCGACCGGCCCGGCGGCGCCGGGCAGGCGCAGCACCAGCCCCGTGGCCAGCAGCGACAGGCCGGCGACCGCGACCAGCAGCAGGAGAAGGCGAAGCCGGCGCAACCGGCGGTCAGACCGTGGCCGTCGCCCCGGCCGGGCGCGGCGTCGGCGGGCCGCCGGCGGCGACCGACAGCCGCTCCGACGCCGTCTCCAGCTCGTCCTCCAGCCGCCGCATCATCTCCTCGCGCGGCAGGCCGGGCGGGATCGGCGGCAGGAACTCGACCGTGATCGTGCCGGGCCGCTTGCGGAAGGCGCGGCGGCCCCAGAACACGCCGGAGTTCAGCGCCATCGGCACCACCGGCACGCTCAAGCCCTCATAGAGCGCGCCGACGCCGATGCGGTAGGGCCGCCAGGTGCCGGGCGCGGTGCGGGTGCCCTGCGGGAAGATCGCGATCGGCCGGCCTTCCGCCACCCGGACCTTGGCGTGGTCGATCATGGCGCGGATCGCCCGGCTGCCGGCGCCGCGGTCGACCGGGATCATGCCGGTCTTCAGCAGGTACTTGCCCCAGACCGGCACCTTCAGCAGCTCGGACTTCAGCACGATCGCCGGGTCGGGCAGCAGCAGATGCAGCTTCAGCGTCTCCCAGGCCGACTGGTGCTTGGCGGCGACAATGCAGGCGCCGTCCGGCAGGTTCTCGCGCCCGACCACGCGATAGTCGATGCCGAGGATGGTCTTCTCCAGCCAGTGCACGCCGCGCAGCCAGACGAAGATCCAGGCCATGGTCACGCGGTGCGGCAGCAACAGCGCCGGCAGCAGTGCGAAGCAGCACAGCGTGGTCCAACCGAAGAACAGCAGGTTGAAGAGGGCCGAGCGCAGGATGGTCATGACGCCCTATATCCTGCCGAGGGTGACGCGCGCCAGCGCAACCAGGAATTTGTTGTATTCGGAGACGATCAGCCGCGCCGTGCCGGGCCAGGCCCACCAGCGGTCGAGATGCACCGTCCCGGGATCGACCGGCTGGCGCTTGATCTCGATCTCCGGCATCGCGGCCCGGAACTCCAGCATGCTGCGCGGCATGTGGTAGTTCGAGGTGACGAGGCGCAGGCTGCGGAAGCCGTGCGCGCGCATCCAGGCCGCCGCCTCCTGCGCATTGCCGATGGTGTCGCTGGCGGCGTAGCCGAGATCGACGCAGCAGCGCAGCGAATCGTCGGTCGGGGACAGGGCGAACAGCTCCTCCAGCCGGACGTCGCGATGCACGCCGCTGACCAGCAGCCGCTCGGCCGCGCCGCGCGCCAGCAGGTCGAGCCCGGCGCGCAGCCGCTCGCTGCCGCCGGTCAGCACGACGATGGCGTCGGTGTGGTCGGGGTCGACCTCGCCGCCGCGTCCGGCCTGGGCCACGAACCAGGCGAGGCCCAGCGCCCAGGCCGCCGCCAGCGCGACCAGCACCAGCAGCGCCCGGCGCAGGCGGCGGCGCCAGGGCTTGGGGGAAGGGTCGACGGTGCTCGACATGAACAGACTGCAGTTGCGCCGCGGCCGCGATCACGGCGCCCGGACAGGAAAGGGGCGGATCGTGGCAAGATTATGCGCCCGCGTCACGGCCTCGCCCGATGAGCGTTCGCAAGCCGTTCACGCCATTCACAAAATTGCCTCGGATGATATAGGCAGCGGCAGGCCGGCATGCGATAAGGCGCCATGATCGTCACCTGCCCCAGCTGTTCGACCCGTTACCTCGTCGATCCGGCGGCGATCGGCCCCGACGGCCGGCGCGTCAAATGCGCCCGCTGCGGCCATTTGTGGCGCGAATCGGCGGTCGAGCCGGTGCCGGCAGCGGCGCCGCCCGAGCCGCAGCCGGTGCTGGTCGGGCCGGCGGCGCAAGCGGCGACACCGCCCTCGGCCGCGGGGCACATCACCAACCTGCCGGTGGTGATCACGCCGCGCCGGCGCGACGGGCCGGCGGTCGGCCTGGCGCTGGCGGTGCTGCTGGTCGGCGGCCTGGCCGGGGTGGGCTATTTCGCGCGCGACTCGATCGTCCGCTTCTGGCCGCCGGCGATCCGCCTCTACGACACCATCGGCGTGCCGGTGGCGCAGCCGGTCGAGACCGGCGCGCTGGGCCGGGGCCTGGTGCTGCAGGGGCTGGAGGTCCGGCGCGTCGCCGGCGCCGGCGTGGAGCAGGTGGTGGTCACCGGCCGGGTGGAGAACCGGGCCCTGGTGACCCGCCCGGTGCCGCCGATCGAGGTGCGGCTTCTGGATGCCAGCCGCAGCGTGGTGGCGCGCACGCCGCTGCTGGTGACGGCCGAGTCGCTGGCGCCGGACCAGTCGGTGCAGGTGGCGGCGACGGTCGAGACCCTGCCCGACGCCGCCACCAGGCTGGAGATCGGCGCGCAGACCGGCGTCGCGCCGTAACCCCTACGCACGGACCTTCTGGCGCAGGAACACCAGGTGGTGGGCGGGCGTGACCCCGGCCAGGGGGAGCCTTCCCGCCGCGGCATCTGCTGCCTCCTCGAATGTGAGGAATAGGCGGAACATCGCCGTCGCTTTCACAGCAGTGAAACGAGTGAGGCCGAGCGATTCCGGCAGCCAACGACGCCGGCGATCCGATCGGCGAGCAGGATCCGCCGCCTTTCCGGCCTGCTGGACCATAGAGAGTCGGCCAAAACAGGCTTGACAGCCCCAAGCCGCCGCCGTCAGGCTGATTTCACAAGAATGAAAATTCTTCCCGACAGGGGGCGAGGTCGATGCTGATGCGGGCCACCCGATCGCAGGCACCATCCTCCCAGGCCGCGCCCGGGGCGCACGGCCTGGCGCTGACCCGGCTGTCGCGCCGCTACGGCCCGGTCCGCGCCGTCGACGACGTGTCGCTCGACATCCCGGGCGGCGAATTCCTGACCCTGCTCGGCCCCTCCGGCTCCGGCAAGACCACCCTCCTGATGATGATCGCCGGCTTCGTCGCGCCCAGCGCCGGCCGGATCGCGGTCGATAACCGCGACGTCACCACCGTGCCGCCGGAGAAGCGGAACTTCGGCATGGTGTTCCAGGGCTATGCCCTGTTCCCGCACATGACCGTGGCCGAGAACATCGCGTATCCGCTGCGGGTCCGCGGCATGCCGCGGGCCGAGATCGCCGCCAAGGTTGCCGGCGCCATCGCCCGGGTGCGGCTGGACGGCTTCGACGACCGGTACCCCCGGCAGCTCTCCGGCGGCCAGCAGCAGCGCGTCGCCGTCGCCCGCGCCTTGGTGTTCGACCCCGACATCGTGCTGTTCGACGAGCCGCTCGGCGCGCTCGACCGCCAGCTCCGCGCCGAGATGCAGCTGGAGCTGAAGACGCTGCACCGAGACCTGGGCGCCACCTTCATCCTGGTCACCCACGATCAGGACGAGGCGCTGTCGATGGCCGACCGGGTGGCGGTGATGAACCGCGGCCGGCTGGTCCAGGCCGGCGCGCCGGACGAGCTGTACGAACGTCCGCGCACCCGCTTCGTCGCCGAGTTCCTGGGCAAGAGCAACTGCATCGCCGGCCGCATGGCCGGGCGCGACGGCGATCTGATCCGGCTCGAGACCGGGGGTGCCGCCGTGCTGCATCGCGGTGCTTCGGCGCCGCCCCAGGGCCGCGGCGTGCTGCTGGCGCTGCGGCCGGAGAAGCTGCGGGTGGCGGCGCAGGAGCCGCGCGACATGGCCAACCGGGTGCCCGGGCGGGTGCTCGACATCGCCTATCTCGGCGCCACCCGCCAGGTGGTGGTCGGCACCGACGCCTTCGGCCCGCTGACCGCGACCGGCTTCGCCTGGGAGGCGGCGCCGGATCTCGGCCTCGGTGCCGCCGCCTGGGTCGGCTGGGCGCCGGAGGCCACCGTGCTCATCGAAGACGAAGCCGACGACCGATCGGCCTGACACAGACAGGGGGTTCCAATGACGGCATCACGGTATCGCGCGGATCTCGCGGCCATCGCGGCGGAGCGGTTCGCGGACGGACACATCGACCGGCGCGGCTTCCTGGCCGTGCTCGGCGCGCTCGGCGTCGTGCCGCTGCTCGTCTCCGGCCCGGCCAAGGCCGCGGCGCAGGAGGTGGTGGTGGTCAATTTCGGCGGCGACGCCGTGCCGGCCTGGGGCAAGGCCTGGGGCGACCCCTTCACCAAGGACAGCGGCCTCAAGGTGACGGTGCTGGGCGCCGAGCCGACGCCGGGCGCGATCAAGGCGATGATCGACAGCGGCAATGTGGTGTGGGACTGCACCGACGCCGACGGCTTCTACCTGCCGATCCTCAGCAAGCAGGGGCTGATCCAACCCTACGACTACTCCAAGGTCGACAAGTCCAAGGTGCGGCCGGAATTCGTGTTCGAATACGGCTGCGCCACCTACATGTACTCGACCGTCAACGCGTATAGCCTGGAGAAGACCGGCGGCAAGGTGCCGAACGGCTTCAAGGACTACCTGAACTTCAAGGACTTCCCGGGCAAGCGCGCGATCTACAAATGGCTGGTCGGGTCGCTGGAGGCGGTGCTGCTCGGCTCCGGGGTCGAGCCGGACAAGCTGTACCCGCTCGACGTCAGACGAGCCTTCGCCGTCATCAAGGACAACCGCGACCAGTTCCTGCTGTGGGGCGGCGGGGCGGAAAGCCAGCAGCTGTTCCGCGAGGGCGAGGTGACGATGGGGCCGATCTGGTGCACCCGCGCCTCGGTGCTGGACCGGGATTCCGGCGGCAAGATCACCTGGACCTGGGACCACGGCATCGTCGCCCCCGGCGTGCTGCCGGTGCTGGTGAAGAACCCGGCCGGCCCGGCGGTGTTCGACTTCATCGCCTCGACCCAGAATCCCGAGCGGCAGGTCGAGCTCCTGAAACTGCTCGGCAACGGCCCGGCCAACCCGACCGCCAGCGCCAGCCTGTCGCCCGAACTGCAGAAGATCGATTGCGGCTACGAGCCGAACTACCGGCGCCAGATCCCGATCGACAGCGCCTGGTACGCCGAGAACTACGACACCGTGCAGAACGACTTCCTCGACCTGATCGCGAGCTGAGCGATGGTGGCAGCCCCCGCCTTCGACAGCGCACCCCCAGCCGTCGCCCGGCGCCGGACGCCAGCGTCGGCGTGGGGGTTGGTGCTGCCGTTGATGGCGGCGCTGCTGCTCTTGTACCTGCTGCCGCTGGCCAACATCCTGTGGATCAGCGTCACCGACCCGGCGCCGGGCCTCGGCAACTACCAGCGGCTGGCGGACTCCGGCGCCATGCAGCGGGTGCTGTGGACCACCTTCCGCATCGCCGCCTGGACCACGGTCTGCGCCGTGGCCCTCGGCTACCTCGTCGCCTATGTCATGCTGCACGCCTCGCCCCGGCACCGGGTCTGGATCACCGCCTTCGTGCTGGTGCCGTTCTGGGTGTCGGTGCTGGTCCGCGCCTTCGCCTGGCTGACCCTGCTGCGCAGCGAGGGGCTGGTGAACGGGGCGCTGGCCGGGCTCGGCCTGATCACCGAGCCGCTGCCGCTGGTGCGCAACGAGTTCGGCGTGCTGGTCGGTATGGTGCACTACATGGTGCCCTATGCCGTGCTGCCGCTCTATGCCGGGATGAAGGGCATCGACCCGGCCCTGGCCGCCGCCTCGCGCTCGCTCGGCGCCGGGCCGCTGCGCACCTTCGCCCGCGTGTTCCTGCCGCTGTCGCTGCCCGGCATCTTCGCCGCCGGCCTGCTGGTCTTCGTGCTGTCGCTGGGCTTCCTGGTGACGCCCGCGATCCTCGGCGGCGGCAAGGTGGTGATGATCGCGGAGTATGTCCGGCTGCAGATCTTCCAGACCGTGCGCTGGGGCGTCGGCACCATGATGGCATCGGTGCTGCTGCTGTCGGTCCTGGCGCTGATCGCCATGCTGTCCCGTGTCGTGGATGTCCGCCGGCTGTTCGGGGGAGGGGCCTGATGCGCTGGTCCGTCCTGGTCGCCCTGTGCTGGGCCGTGCTGCTGTTCCTGATGCTGCCGACCCTGGTGGCGATGCCGCTGTCGGTGACGCCGAACCGCTATCTGTCGCTGCCGACCGACGGCATCTCCTTCCAGCACTACGGCACGCTGTTCGGCGACGAGCAGTGGCGCTCGGCGATGCTGCAGAGTCTCGGCATCGGCCTCGCCGTCACCGCGCTGTCGGTGGCGCTGGGCACGCTGGCGGCGATCGGGCTGTGGCGGCTGTCCTCGGCGCTGGGGGAGTTCGCGCGGATGCTGGCTCTGGCGCCGCTGATCGTGCCGCCGGTGGTCTCGGCGCTGGCCTTCTACCGCTTCTTCGCCGGCATCGGGCTGCTCGACAGCTTCGCCGGGGTGATCCTGGCGCATACGCTGCTGGCCGCGCCCTATGTCCTGGTCACGGTCTCGGCCGCGCTGGCCTCGGTCGACCCGCGCCAGGACCAGGCGTCGCGCTCGCTCGGCGCCTCCCAGTCCCAGACCATCCGCTGGGTGATCCTGCCGCAGATCCTGCCCGGCATCCTGGCCGGCGGGGTCTTCGCCTTCCTGACCTCCTGGGACGAGATCGTGGTCACGCTCTTCATCGCCGCCCGCGCCGTCTACACCCTGCCGCGCAAGATGTGGGACGGCATCAACGAGCGGGTGGACCCGACCATCGCGGCGGCGGCGACGGTGCTGTTCGCCCTGACCCTGCTGCTGGTTGTCCTTCAGATCCTGCGCGCCGGCCGCGAGCCGGCGGCGACCGACCGAGAGGTTGCGCCATGACGATGACGAGCCCCGCCGCACCGGACGGCTTCACCTGGACCCTGCCGGCCGCCTGGTACCGCGACCCGGAGCGCTACGAGGCCGAACGCCAGCGCATCTTCGCCCGGCACTGGATGCTCTTCACCTGGTCCGGCCGGCTGCGCAATCCGGGCGACTACGTCACCGGCACGGTCGCCGGCTATCCGGTCTTCGCCATCCGCGGCGAGGACGGGCAGGTGCGCGCCTTCCACAATGTCTGCCGCCACCGCGGCGCCCAGCTGCTGACCAAGCCGGAGGGCCAGTGCCCGCGGCTGGTGGTCTGCCCCTATCACAGCTGGAGCTACGCGCTGGACGGCAGGCTGAAGCGGTCGCCGGATTTCGGTTCCGCCCCCGCCTTCGACCCGGAGGAATGGAGCCTGTACCGGATCGCCGCCGAGGAGTGGCGCGGCTTGGTCTTCCTGCGCATCGCGCCGGAGGGCGAGGGGCTGCGCGACTGGCTGGGGCCGATCGACGCCCTGGCCGCCGACTATCCGCTGGAGCAGCAGCACTGGTTCGCCGAGAAGAATCGCGACTGCGAGGTCGACTGGAAGACCTACGGCGAGAACTACCTCGAATGCTACCACTGCCGGACCATGCATCCCGGCCTCTGCGCCTCGCTGGACATGGAGCGCTACAGCATCGACGTGCATGCCGAGGCCGGCATGTTCCACCTGCACGCGCCGAAGCGGGACGGCGGGCTGACCCGCGGCGTGTATTTCTACCGCTTCCCGTTCCTGATGCTGAACCTGTACGACTGGGGTAGCTCGATCGCGACGCTGGAGCCGCTGGGCGCCGGCCGGCTGCGCCATGTCAACTGGTACTTCTTCACCGACGTCTCGCCGGAGAAGGCGGCGGAGAACCGCCAGTCGTCCGAATGGTCGGCCCAGATCGTCAGCGAGGATCTCGACATCATCACCGGGGTGCAGCGCAACCTGAACGCCGGCATCTACCAGCGCGGGCCGCTGTCGCCGAAGCACGAGCACGCCGTGCACGCCTTCCAGGACATGGTCCGCCGCGGCATGGCCGACCCTGCCCCGCCCCACCGCGCCGCCGCCGAATAGAGAGAGCGATGACCACGACGACTTCCCAGCCCAATGGCACGGCGGCGGCCAAGCGCTACGACGCCATCATCATCGGCGCCGGCCACAACGGCCTGGTCTGCGCCAACTACCTGGCCCGCTCCGGCCTCAAGGTGCTGGTGCTGGAGCGCCGCCGCGTCCTGGGCGGCGCCGCGGTGACGGAGGAGATCGCGCCCGGCTTCCGCGCCTCGATCTTCTCCTACCTGATGAGCCTCTTGCACCCGCGCATCATCCGCGACTTCGAGCTGGCCAAGCACGGGCTGCAGGTGCTGCCCTGCTCCGACATGGTCTCGCCGGTGTCGAACGACGACTACATCGTCTTCTCCGACGACATGGCCAAGACCCAGGCCAGCTTCGCCAAATTCTCGAAGAAGGACGCCGCGATCTATCCGGAGTTCGACCGCTACCTGCAGGAGGCGGCGCAGATCGTGCGCAAGCTCTTGTGGGAGACGCCGGTCGACCCCGCGCGGCGCGACTGGCGCGGCTTCCGCGACAGCGCGTCCCTGCTGTGGCGGCACCGCAAGATCGGCCGCAGGATGTACCGCGTCGCCGACATGCTGAGCATGAGCGCCTACGACTTCCTGCGCGAATGGTTCGAGGACGACCGGGTGATGGCGGTGCTCGCCTATTACGCCTCGATCGGCACCTTCGCCGGGCCGAAGTCCCCGGGGTCGGCCTACGTCATCATGCACCACATCATGGGCGAGCATGAGGGCGCCGGCGGCTGGGGCTTCATCAAGGGCGGCATGGGCGCGATCACCCAGGCTCTCGCCTCCTACGGCCGCAGCATCGGCGTCGACCATGTCACCGAGGCCGAGATCCAGGAGGTGCGGCTGACCGGCGACCGCGCCACCGCGGTGACCACGACCAAGGGCGACACCTATTCCGCCCGGATCATCGTCTCCAACGCCAGCGCGAAGACCCTATACCTCGACATGATCGGCGAGGCGCACCTGCCGGCGGAGGTGCTGCGCGAGATCCGCGGCTACCGCAGCTTCTCCACCGCCTTCAAGATGAACATCGCCTGCGAGCGGCCGCCGCAATACCGGATCCTGGACAAGGTCAAGGCCGACGGCGCGCTGGGCAATTTCAGCTATCCGACCTACATGCACATCGCGCCCGACATCGACTATCTCGAACGGGCCTATGACGACGCGAAATACGGCTGGTACTCCAGCCGCCCCTTCCTGACCCCGGTGGTGCCGACCATCGTCGACGACAGCCTGGCCCCGCCGGGCAAGCATGTGGTCAACCTGTTCGGCGGCCACGCCCCCTACACGCTGAAGGGCGGCGACTGGGCGACGGAGAAGGACAAGTTCCGCAAGACCGTGTTCGACACGATCGAGGAATACGCGCCCGGCTTCTCCAATGACGTGATCGAGGCCCAGCTGCTGGTGGCGCCGGACATCGAGCGCATCGTGGCGCTGCCGCAGGGCCACATCTTCCATGGCGAGCTGTCGACCGACCAGCTGTTCTTCCAGCGCCCGGTCTCCGGCTATGCCGACTACCGCACGCCGTTCCGGGGGCTTTACATCTGCGGCTCGTCGATGCATCCGGGCGGCGGCGTCTCCGGCATCCCGGGCCACAATGCCGCGCGCGAGATCCTGCGCGACGTCAAGGCCCGGCGGGCGTGAGGCCGGCGTGAAGGTGGGGCCATGACCGAAGGCGAGAACAGCGATGCGGGACTGCAGACGGCGGACTCCGATCCGTCCTCCGGCGATCCGGTCGACACGATCGGGCCGCAGATCCGCGAGCTGCGGCAGCAGCGCGGCCTGACGCTGACAAGGCTGGCCGCCACCACGGGCCTGTCGGTCGGGCACCTGTCGCAGGTGGAGCGCGGGCTGTCGACGCCGACCATCCGGCAGCTGCAGCTGATCAGCAGCGCCATGGGCGTGACCATCGGCTGGTTCTTCCGCGACCCCGCGCCACGGGACGACGAGGACCGCGTCGTGGTCCGCGCCGGCCGGCGCAAGGTGCTGGACATGGGCGGGCTGGGCCTGACCGACGAGCTGCTGGTGCCGAACCTCGACGGCAAGCTGGAGCTGCTGTTGTGCACCATCCAGCCCGGCGCCGGCAGCCCGGACAGCTACACCCATGAGGGCGAGGAGGCCGGCTTCATCCTGTCCGGCGCGCTGGAGCTGTGGGTGGACGAGAAGCTCTACGTGCTCGGCGCCGGCGACAGCTTCGCCCTGGCCAGCACCCGGCCGCACCGCTACCGCAACCCCGGCCCCGGCATCACCCAGGTGATCTGGGCGATCACACCCCCCAGCTTCTGAGCCGGCCGGGTCAGGCGATGCCGAAGCGGGCGCGCCAGCGTTCGATATCGGCCAGCGAGACGTTGCCGCCGCACAGGATCAGCGCCACCCGCGCGTCGCGCGGCAGCCGGTCCTTCAGCCGCAGCGCCGCGGCCAGGGTGCAGCCGGCCGCCGGCTCGGTCACCACCTTGGCCTGCTCGGCCAGGATCTGCACGCCGCGCACGGCCTCGGCATCCGGCACCACCAGCACCTCCTCCACTACGTCGCGCACGATGGCGAGGGTGCGCTCGGAGACCGAGGGCGCGCCGAGGGTGGTGGAGATCGAGGTGACGGCCGGCAGGCGCACCGGCTTGCCGGCGGCCAGGGCCTGGCTCATGGCGTCGGCGCCTTCGGTCTCGACGCCCCAGATCCGGATCTCCGGCCGCAGCGCCTTCACCGCGGTGATGACGCCGGAGATCATGCCGCCGCCCCCGATCGAAGCGATGATGTCGGTGATGTCCGGCGCGTCCTCCAGGAGCTCCAGCCCCATCGTGCCCTGGCCGGAGATCACGCGCGGGTCGTCGAAGGGGTGGATCAAAGTGCGGCCGGCCGCCGCCTGGCGCTCGGCCTCGGCGAAGGCTGCGGCGATGTCGGAGACCAGCACCACTTCCGCCCCTTCGGCACGGGTGCCGGCGACGTAGTTCTCCGGCGTCACGGACGGCATGATCAGCGTGGCGTTCAGGCCCAGCACCCGGGCCGCATAGGCGACGCCGAGGGCGTGGTTGCCACCGGAGACCGCGACCACACCGGCCGCCCGCTCGGCCTCGCCCAGGCTGAGCATGGCATTGAAGGCGCCGCGCGCCTTGAACGAGCCGCCATGCTGCAGCAGCTCCAGCTTCGTCACCACCGGCAGCCCCAGCAGGCTGCCCAGCGGCCCGCGCGGCAGGGTCGGGGTGCGCAGCACATAGGGCGCGATGCGGGCGCGCGCCTCGCGGATCGTCTCGAGCGTGATCGCCGTCACGGGAATCCTCGTCCTGGCGGAAAAGCCGCGCTCAGAACTGGCGCAGCAGCCTTTCGATATAATCCCGTTCCGGCGGCGGGCGCGAGCGGTCGTTCAGCCGCTGGCGCAACTCGTCGAGGATGGCGCGGGCGCGCTCGGTGTCGAACTTGGTCGGCAGGCCGACATCGCCGTCGGTGGTGCCGCCGCTGTTGGTCATCGGCCGGCCCAGCGGATCCTGGTTCTCGAAATTCTGTCCGTTCTGGGCGCGGCCGGCCATGCCCGGCTGGGCGCCCATGGCCTCCATCATCTGCTGCGCCATGCCCTGCAGCCCCTGCTGCAGCTGGTCCAGCGCCTCGGTCTGCGACGGCACGGCGCCGCCGGGGTCGCCCTGGGCCAGGGCATCGCCCGCCTGCTTCATCGCCCGTTCGGCCCGGCCGAGCGGCATCGGGATGTCGCCGCTCATGTCGCCCAGCTCGCGCATCAGCTCGCCCAGCGCCCGGCGCAGCGCTTCCTGGGTCTGGGCGTTCTGCTCCGGCGTGCCGTCCTGCGGCTGCTGTTGCGAGGGGTCGCCCTGCTCGCCACCCTCCTGCGCCTGCTGCTGGCGGAACGTCTGGTCGAGCAGCTGGCGCTGCGCGTTGGTCAGCTTCTGCAGGTCCTTCAGCATGTTCATGGCGCGCTGCTGCGCCTCGGCCTGCTGCTGGTTCATCTGCCCCATGCGCAGGTTTTCCATCATGTTCTGCATCTGGGACAGAAGCTCCCGCGCCTGGTCCTTTGCGCCGGATTCGGACAGCTGCTGCATCCGGTCGATCATGTCCTGGAACTGCTTCCGGTCCATGACCTGGGCGTCCGGCGGCAGCGGCATCTCGCTCAGCTCGCCGCGCTGCATCTTGTCTCGCATCTGCTCGGCCATCGCCTGCAGGTAGCGGTCCATCGCCCGGCGCAGCTCGTCGGTGAGCTGCTTGATCTCCTCGTCGCTGGCACCGCGCTCCAGCGCATCGGCCAGGCGCTGCTGCGCCTCGCGCAGCGACCGCTCGGCCAGCGACATGTCGCCGTCCTCGATCCTGAGCGCGGTGTCCCACAACAGGTCGCGCAGGGGACCTACGTGCGGCTTCGGGTCCTCGGCGAAGAACAGCCGCCGGGCGGCGGTGCGCAGCGCCAGGAACACCACCCGGTCGTCATAGTAGCGGTCCGGCCGCTGCGACAGCATGTCCAGCGTCTCGGCCACGCTTTCCGACTGGTCCGGCTGCAGGGTCAGGATCCGGCGCTGCTCGATGATGGCGCGGGCCACGGGGTGGTGGAACTCGCGCTCCGGCAGCGTCGCCCGCTCCGGCGCCGTTCTGGCGGTCTGCCCGGCCGCGTCGGTCGCGGTCAGCACGATATCGGCCGCCTGCCCGGCCCAGGCATGCGGCGTCAGGTCCTGGTAGGAGGTGGTCTTGACCTCGCGCGGCCAGCGGCCCGGCACCGAGAGCGGGATGGTCATCGGCGTCTGGTCCAGCACCGCGGGCGCGCCCGGCGCCAGAGTGATGGTCGCGGTCAGGGTGGCGATGCCGTAATCGTCGCCGGCGGTGGCGTCGATCCGCAGCGCCTGGCGCTCGGTCGGCTTCGGCTTGTCGGTGAAGGCGACGGTCGGCGGCGCGTCGGGCAGCACCTTCACCGGCCAGTCGCCCAGCACCGTCCCGTCCTGGCTGACGCTGAGCCGGTCGCCGCCGGTCACCTTGGCCTGCAGCTCATAGTTGCCGCCCTCGATCGGGGTGAAGGCGGTGTCGCTGCCGGCGAGGCTGAGGGTCGGGACCTCGTCGCCGCCGGCGACCCGGCCGACCAGGGCACTGCCGACCGGGATCTCGACCGGCCCGGGCGCCGGCTGGCCGGGCGCGGCCACCTGCCCGGCGGTGAGATAGATCGGCGGCCGGCCGGTGTAGGAGGGCGGGGTGACGAACAGGTCGAGCCGCGGCGCGGTGGCGGCGGTGGCGCCGAACAGCCCGGGTGAGAACGCCCGGCCGAGCCGTCCCCGCCAGTCGTCGCCGGCGGCGACCACGGCCAGGATCAGCCCGATCACCACCAGGCCGCGCAGGGCGAAGCGGTCGGCCTCGGCGTTGCGCGGCCGCGGCAGGCGGGGCTTGAGCAGGCGCAGCTGGGCCGCGCGCTGGGCCAGGTGGCGCTGCCACAGCACGCGGCTGAGCGGGTCGGAAGTGCCGGTGGCCTGGGTGTCGCGCAGGCCGGTGAGCGGCCGATGCTCGATGCCGCTGTCGCGCTCCAGCCGGCGCCGCGCCGCGAGGCCATCAGGCAGGCGCAGCCGCCACAGCGGCCGGCTGGCGAGGACCAGCGCCGCGGCGAGGGCGACCAGGATCAGGGCGTGCAGCCAGCCCGGCAGGTCGGGCAGCAGGTCGAACCCGGCGAGGACGAGAAAGGCGCCGAGCACGGTGGCGATTGGCCAGGCAGCGCGCCACGCCGCCTCCCAGGCCGCGGCCAGCCATGCCAGCGCGATCTTGACGCGCGGCTCGGCCGGCTCGGTCGTCCTGGGGGCCTCGGTCGGGCTGCGGGCCACCTCTCCTCCTACGCCTTCCGTCAGTCCAGCCAGGGCGGCAGGCTCTCCCCGGCGACCATCTCTTCAAATGTGGGCCGTTTTCTGACGATAGCAAATCGATCCTTGTCGACCAGCACCTCCGGCACCAGCGGCCGGGTGTTGTAGGTCGAGGCCATCACCGCGCCATAGGCCCCGGCGCCGGTGAAGGCGACGAGGTCGCCGGCGGCCAGCGGCGGCAGGGACCGGGCCTTGGCGAAGGTGTCGCTGCTCTCGCAGACCGGGCCGACCACGTCGAACTCGGCCTCGGCCGCGCCTTCCGCCGGCTGGCGCAGCGGCACGATGCCGTGCCAGGCGTCGTACATCGCCGGCCGGATCAGGTCGTTCATCGCCGCGTCGAGGATCACGAAATTCCGCGTCCGCCCCGGCTTGATGAAGATCACCCGCGACAATAGGACGCCGGCATCGCCGCAGATCGACCGGCCCGGCTCGCACATCAGCCGGCAGCCGAGGTCGCCCACCGTCTCGCGCACGATGCGGGCGTAGTCGGCCAGCGCCGGCGCCGGGTCGCCCCTGTAGGAGATGCCGATGCCGCCGCCGAGATCGAGCCGCTCGACCACATGGCCGGCGGCGCGCAGGTCGCGCACCAGCTCGGCCAGGCGGCGATAGGCGTCGCGATAGGGCGACAGGTCGAGCAGCTGGCTGCCGATATGGGCGGCGATGCCGACCGGCTGGACGCCGGGCAAGGCCCGCGCCCGCTCATACGCCACGGCCGCGTCCTCGAGCTCGATGCCGAACTTGTCGCCCTTGCGGCCGGTCGAGATCTTGGTGTGGGTCTTGGCGTCGACGTCGGGGTTCACCCGGAAGGCGACCACCGCATCGCGCCGCAGCCGCACCGCGACCTGCGACAGCAGCTCCAGCTCCTGCAGCGATTCCACGTTGATCTGGTGGATGCCGGCCAAGAGGGCCGCTTCCAGATCCTCCACAGTCTTGCCGACACCGGAGAAGACGATGCGGTCGGGCGGGCAGCCGGCGGCCAGCGCCCGCCTCATCTCGCCGGTCGAGACCACGTCGATCCCGGCGCCCTGCTGCACCAGGGTGCGCAGCACGGCAAGGTTGGAATTGGCCTTGGCGGCGAAGCAGACCGCGATCGGCAGCCCGGCCAGGGCGTCCACATAGGCAAGGGTGTTCGCGACCAGCGCCGCGGTCGAATAGACATAGGCCGGCGTGCCGACCTCGGCGGCCACGGCGGCGAGGTCGACATCCTCGGCGAAGAGGGCGCCGTCACGATAGGCGAAGGCGGTCATGTGCTTGGGTAGCCTCGTGGATAGGCGGAGGTCTTGCTGTCGGGGGCGCTGACCGAAGCCGCTTTCTTGCCGCAGGCGACGAGGCCGCACCCGAGGGTGACGGCGAGGAGCAGCCTCAGGATGACGGCTGATCTCATAGGAAACGCTCCTTTGCGGCTTGGACGGCCTCGCGCACCCGGTCGGGCGCGGTGCCGCCGTAGCTCTTGCGGCTGGCGACCGAGGCCTCGGCGGTCAGCACGGCGTAGACGGCGTCGGTGATGCCGGGATGGACCGCCTGCATCTCGGCCAGAGGCAGGTCGGACAGGCGGCAGCCCTTGTCCTCCGCCAGCTTCACCAGATGGCCGGTGATGTGGTGCGCCTCGCGGAACGGGACGCCCAGGCTGCGTACCAGCCAGTCGGCCAGGTCGGTCGCGGTCGGGAAGCCGGCCTCGGTGGCCCGGCGCATCGCCTCGGCATTGACGGTCCAGCTCTCGACCATGCCGGTCATCGCGGCCAGGCACAGCATCAGCGTGTCGTCGGCGTCGAAGACCGGCTCCTTATCCTCCTGCATGTCCTTCTGGTAGGTCAGGGGCAGGCCCTTCATCACGGTCAGCAACGCGCCGAGGCTGCCGAACACCCGGCCGGTCTTGCCGCGCACCAGCTCCGCCGCGTCCGGGTTGCGCTTCTGCGGCATGATCGACGACCCGGTCGAGAAGCCGTCGGACAGGCGCACGAAGCGGAACTGCGGGGTCGACCAGAACACGATCTCCTCCGCCAGCCGCGACAGGTGCATGGCGCAGATGCCGGCGGTGGCGAGGTAGTCGAGCGCGAAGTCGCGGTCCGACACGCTGTCGAGCGAGTTGGCGGTCGGCCGGTCGAAGCCCAGCGCCTTGGCGGTCATGTGCCGGTCGATCGGGAAGGGCGTGCCGGCCAGGGCGGCGGCGCCGAGCGGGCATTCATCGGCCCGGGCGCGGGCATCGGCGACGCGGCTGCGGTCGCGGCCCAGCATCTCGACATAGGCCAGCAGGTGATGGCCGAAGGTAACCGGCTGCGCCACCTGCAGATGGGTGAAGCCGGGCAGGATGGTGTCGGCGTGCTGCCCGGCCTGGCCGATCAGCGCCGCCTGCAGCGCCTGCAGCCCCTGCTCCAGCCGGTCGAAGGCGTCGCGCACCCACAGGCGGAAATCGGTCGCCACCTGGTCGTTGCGGCTGCGCGCCGTGTGCAGCCGCCCGGCGGCCGGGCCGATGATCTCGGCCAGCCGCGACTCCACATTGAAGTGGATATCCTCGAGCGAGGTCTTGAACTCGAACTTGCCCTCGGCGATCTCGCCGGCGATCTGTTCCAGTCCGCGGTCGATCGCGGCCGCATCCTCGGCGGACACGATGCCCTGGGCGGCGAGCATTGCGACATGAGCGCGCGACCCGGCGATGTCCTGCGCCCAGAGCTTGCGGTCGAAGCCGATCGAGGCGTTGATCCGCTCCATGATCGCGGCCGGGCCGGCGGCGAAGCGGCCGCCCCACATGGGATTGGTGCCTTTATCGGGCACGACGGGGGTGGCAGGCTGGGTCGGATCGGACATGGGGTGCGGACCGGATGAGGAAGAGAGCAACGATCGCCGCGGGCGCGGCCGGCCTGGCGCTGCTGCTGGCGGCGGGCGCGGCCTGGTGGACGCTGCGGACCCCGCAGGGCCGGCCGCCCCTGGGCGGCACCGTCGCCAGCTTCGTCCTGGCCGACCGGCCTGAGCCGGCACCGGAGATTACCTTCTCCGACGCCGCGGGCAACACCCTTCGTCTCGCCGACTTCAAGGGCAAGGTGGTGCTGGTCAATCTGTGGGCGACCTGGTGCGCCCCCTGCGTCAAGGAGATGCCGGCGCTGGACCGGCTGCAGGCGAAGCTGGGCGGGGCCGACTTCACCGTGCTGGCGCTGTCGATCGACCGCGAGGGGCTGGCCAAGGTGCAGCCATTCTTCGCCCAGAACAAAATCGGGGCGCTGGCGGCCTATCTCGATCCCGGCGGCCGGTCGCCGGCGCAGTTCGGCGCCCGCGGCCTGCCGACGACGCTGCTGGTCGACCGCGACGGCACCGTGGTGGGCCGGCAGGAGGGCGCCGCCGAATGGGACGACGACAGCTCGGTCGCGCTGCTGCGCTTCTATCTCGATCGCGGGAAGGCCGGGTCGGCCTGACGGCTCAGATCGGCGTCGAGCCCATGTAGAAGCCGATCAGCAGCATGACGCCGTAAACCCAGATGATGGTGCGAAGCAACATGGTCCTGTCCTCGGGCTCAAGGCCCGGGATCATGTCTACGCCTCCTTCCGTGAATTCACTGTGACCGCGGTCACGGGTGCGATTTCACGGTACGCTGCGCGCCGGCAACAGCTCCCCTTGCTGTCATGCCTGGGCTTGACCCGGGCATCCAGAGAGCGTCGAGACCTTCTGGATTGCCGGGTCAAGCTCGGCAATGACAAATAGGGGGTCGAGAACCGAAGGCCGCTCATGACCATCCGCCCCCGCCGCTCGCTGCTCTACGTCCCCGGCTCGAACCCGCGCGCGCTGGACAAGGCGCGCACCCTGGACGCGGACGGGCTGATTCTGGACCTGGAGGACGCGGTCGCGCCGGACGCCAAGGTAGCGGCGCGCGAGCGCGTCGTGGCCGCGGTCCGGGCCGGCGGCTGGGGACCGCGCGAGGTGCTGGTCCGCGCCAACGCCGCCGACACGCCCTGGGGGACGGACGACCTGGCCGCCCTGGCCGGCAGCGGCGCCCACGGCGTTGTCCTGTCCAAGGTCGAGCGGCCGGAGACCGTGAAGGCCGCCGAAGCGGCGCTAAGAGCCGGCGGCGCGCCGGACAGCCTGGCGCTGTGGTGCATGATCGAGACGCCGCTCGGCGTGCTCAACGCCGCCGCCATCGCCGGCTCCTCCGCCCGTCTGGCGGGATTCATCCTCGGCACCTCGGACCTGGCCAAGGACCTGCGGGCCGCACACGAGCCGGGGCGGCAGCCGCTGCTGACCGCGCTCGGCCTCTGCCTCCTGGCCGGCCGCGCCCACGGCCTGGCGGTGATCGACGGGGTGCATCTCGATCTCGAGGACGAGGCTGGCTTCGCCGAGTCGTGCCGCCAGGGCGCGGCGCTGGGCTTCGACGGCAAGTCGCTGATCCACCCGAGGACCATCGCCGCCGCCAACGCCGCCTTCGCGCCGAGCATGGAGGCGGTGGAGACCGCGTTGCGGGTGATCGCCGCCCATGCCGCGGCCCTGGAGGCCGGCCAGGGCGTCACGGTCGTCGACGGCCGGCTGGTCGAGGCGCTGCATGTCAGCGATGCGGAGCGGGTGGTGGCGATGCACCGCGCTATCGCGGACCGCGGCGGCACCTAGCGTTGCGGCCCGCCCGGGCCCAGTTGCGAACGGCTCTCATCTGCTTGAAATAATTGGCCTGTTCGTTGACTTGCTGCAGTGCGGCGCGTAAGTCACTCCCGACCCTTTCAGGCTCGATCGCGACAGGCGCGCCCGTGCCTGATGCCCATTTGCGCATCGGAGTAAATTCCGCATGTCCGCCTCCGAGGCAGTTCCTCAGAAACGGCCGAGGCCCCTGTCGCCCCATCTGCAGATCTACCGTCCGCAGATCTCGAGCGCGCTCTCGATCTTCCATCGCGGCACCGGCATCGCCCTCTCCATCGGCACCCTGCTCCTGGCCTGGTGGGTGATCGCCGCGGCCGCCGGCCCGGAGGCCTTCGAAGCGGCGCAGTGGTTCCTCGGCTCCTGGCTCGGCCTCCTGATGCTGTTCGGCTGGACGGTGGCGCTGTTCTACCATCTCTGCGCCGGCATCCGGCACCTGGCCTGGGACGCCGGCTGGGGCTACGACCTGCCGACCATGCACAAGACCGGCTACGCCGTGCTGATCGCCACCGCGGTCTTGACCGTGCTGGCCTGGATCATCGGCCTGGTGGTGTGGTGATGACGACCAAGAACACCTCGCTCCGCACCCCGCTGGCCCATGCCCGCGGTCTCGGCTCCGCCAAGTCCGGCTTCGCCCATTGGCGCGGCCTGCGCGTCACGGCGCTGGCGCTGATCCCGCTGACCATCTGGTTCGTGATCGCGGTGATCGCCCATCTGGGATCGCCGCTGCCGGAGGTCCGGGCCTGGCTGGCCCATCCGGTCAACGCCGCCCTGTTCATCCTGTTCATCGCCATCGGCCTGCATCACGCCGCCAACGGCCTGACCGAGGTCTATGAGGACTATGTCCACGGCCACCACACCAAGCTGGTCGCCGACCTGGCGACCAAGGGCCTGGCCCTGTTCCTGGGGGCGGCGATGACCGTCTCCGTCCTCAAGATCGCCATCCTGGGGTAACCCCATGCCTGCCTCCTACACCTTCATCGATCACTACTACGACGTCGTCGTGGTGGGCGGCGGCGGCGCGGGCCTTCGCGCCACCTTCGGCATGGCCGAGAAAGGGCTGAAGACCGCCTGCATCACCAAGGTCTTCCCGACCCGCAGCCACACCGTCGCCGCCCAGGGCGGCGTCTCCGCCGCGCTCGGCAACATGGGGCCGGACGACTGGCGCTGGCACATGTACGACACCGTCAAGGGCTCCGACTGGCTCGGCGACCAGGACGCGATCGAGTACATGTGCCGCGAGGCGATCCCGGCGATCATCGAGCTCGAGCATTACGGCATGCCCTTCAGCCGCACGGAGGAGGGCAAGATCTACCAGCGCGCCTTCGGCGGCATGACCACCGAATACGGCAAGGGCCGCGCCTACCGCACCTGCGCCGCGGCCGACCGCACCGGCCACGCCATGCTGCACACGCTGTACCAGCAGGCGCTGAAGCACGAGGCGGAGTTCTTCGTCGAGTACTTCGCCATCGACCTGATCATGGACGAGGAAGGCGCCTGCCGCGGCGTCGTCGCCTGGAACCTGGACGACGGCACGATCCACCGTTTCTTCGGCCACCAGACGGTGCTGGCGACCGGCGGCTACGGCCGCGCCTATTTCTCCTGCACCTCGGCCCACACCTGCACCGGCGACGGCGGCGCCATGGCGGCCCGCGCCGGCCTGCCGCTGCAGGATATGGAGTTCGTGCAGTTCCACCCGACCGGGATCTATGGCGCCGGGTGCCTGATCACCGAGGGCGTGCGCGGCGAGGGCGGCTACCTGACCAATTCCGAGGGTGAGCGCTTCATGGAGCGCTATGCCCCCTCGGCCAAGGACCTGGCATCGCGCGACGTGGTCAGCCGGTCGATGACGATCGAGATCCGCGAGGGCCGCGGCGTCGGCCCGAACAACGACCACATCCACCTGCATGTCGAGCATCTCGACGCCGACATCATCCACCACCGCCTGCCCGGCATCGCCGAGAGCGCCAAGATCTTCGCCGGCGTCGACGTGACCAAGGAGCCGATCCCGGTCCTGCCGACGGTGCACTACAACATGGGCGGCGTGCCGACCAACGTGCATTGCGAGGTGGTCAACCCGACGGCGGAGGACCCGAACCGCGTGGTGCCGGGGCTGATGGCGATCGGCGAGGCCGCCTGCGTCTCGGTGCACGGCGCCAACCGGCTGGGCTCGAACTCCCTGCTCGACCTCGTCGTGTTCGGCCGCGCCGCCGCCATCCGCTGCGCCGAGCTGATCAAGCCAGGCCAGACGCACAAGCCGGTGCCGGCCGATGCCGGCCAGTTCGCGCTGAACCGGCTGGACCGCGTGCGCCATGGCAAGCAGGAGATCCGGACCGCCGACCTGCGCCTGGAGATGCAGCGGACGATGCAGAACGACGCCGCCGTCTTCCGCACCGGCCAGACCCTGGCCGAGGGCTGCGAGAAGATGGACGTCACCTGGGACAAGCAGAAGGGCCTGGGCGTCGACGACAAGTCGCTGATCTGGAACTCGGACCTGGTGGAGACGCTGGAGCTCGAGAACCTGATGATCAACGCCGTGACCACCATCCGCTCCGGCGTCAACCGCGAGGAGAGCCGCGGCGCCCATGCCCGCGAGGATTTCCCGGACCGCGACGACGTCAACTGGATGAAGCACAGCGTCGTCTGGATCGACGAGGCCGGCAAGACCCGCATCGACTACCGCCCGGTCCATCTCCAGCCGATGACCAACGAGGTCCAGAGCTTCCCGCCCAAGGCGCGGGTGTACTGAGGACGACATGGCCGAATTCACCCTGCCCCGCAATTCCAAGGTCCAGCCCGGCAAGACCGTGCGGGTCCCCGGCGAGATCAAGAAGCCGCGGACCTTCAAGATCTATCGCTGGGACCCGGACACCGACGAGAATCCGCGGCTCGACACCTACGAGATCGACCTGGCGCGCTGCGGGCCGATGGTCCTGGACGCCATCATCCACATCAAGAACGACATCGACTCGACCCTGACCTTCCGGCGCTCCTGCCGCGAGGGCATCTGCGGGTCCTGCGCGATGAACATCGACGGCACCAACACGCTGGCCTGCCTCAAGCCGATCGAGGAGGTCCAGGGCGACGTCAGGATCTACCCGCTGCCGCACATGCCGGTGGTGAAGGACCTGGTGCCGGAGTTGACCCACATCTACGCGCAATACGCGTCGATCAAGCCCTGGCTGCAGGCCGAGAGCCCGCCGCCGCCCGACCGCGAGCGCCGGCAGAGCCCGGAGGAGCGCGAGAAGCTGGATGGCCTCTACGAGTGCATCCTGTGCTTCTGCTGCACCACCAGCTGCCCGAGCTACTGGTGGAACGGCGACAAGTATCTGGGCCCGGCGGTGCTGCTGCAGGCCTATCGCTGGATCGCCGACAGCCGGGACGAGATGACCGGCGAGCGGCTGGACGCGCTGGAGGACCCGTTCCGCCTCTACCGCTGCCACACCATCATGAACTGCACCAAGACCTGCCCGAAGGGCCTGAATCCCGCCAAGGCGATCGGCGAGATCAAGAAGCTGATGCTGGAACGCGCCGGCTGACCTGCGTCACCCCGCAGTAAAACGTCACAAAAAAGCGCTGGTGACCCCGGCGCTTTTTTCTTATCAACCGCCCAGCCTGACCAAGGCTTGCCCACCTCACGGAGCGATCCTGCACGCAACACACTCGAGGAGTGTCCTTCTAAATGGCAAAACCCGCGCGCACACCCTTTGCCGGCCGCATCCTGATGGTCGGTTTCGGCTCGATCGGCCAGGGCGTGCTGCCGCTGCTGCTGCGGCACCTGACCCTGACCTCCGACCGCGTCACCATCGTGACGGCGGAGACGAGAGGCCAGAAGGAGGCGGAACTCTACGGCGTCCGCTTCATCCTGGAACCGGTCACCCGCAGCAATTATCGGACACTGCTCGAACCGCTGCTCGGCCCGGGCGACGCCCTGGTCAACCTTTCGGTCGACGTCTCCTCGGTGGCCCTGATCGAGCTGGCGCGGGAGCGCGGCGCGCTCTACATCGACACCTGCGTCGAGCCCTGGCTCGGCGGCTACACCGATCCCAGCCTCGGCCCGGCCGACCGGTCGAACTATGCACTGCGCGAGGCAGCGCTGGCGCTGGGCCGCAGCCCGGGCACGCCGACCGCGGTGCTGACCCATGGCGCCAATCCCGGCCTGGTCTCCCATTTCGTCAAGCGGGCGCTGCTCGACATCGCCGCCGCGACCGGGTTCGAGCCGCCGGTGCCGGCCGACCGCGCCGGCTGGGCCGGCCTGGCCCGGACGCTGGGCGTGAAGGTCATCCATGTCGCCGAGCGCGACACCCAGGTGGCGCGCTTCCCGAAGAAGCCCGGCGAGTTCGTCAACACCTGGTCGATCGACGGCTTCGTCGGCGAGGGCTGCCAGCCGGCCGAGCTGGGCTGGGGCAGCCATGAGCGCCACTTTCCGGCCGACGGCAACCGCCACGTCGCGGGATCGCAGGCGGCGATCTGGCTGGCCCGCCCCGGCGCCGCCACCCGGGTGCGGACCTGGACCCCGCTGGCCGGGCCGATCCACGGCTTCCTGATCACCCACAACGAGGCGATCTCGCTGGCCGACTACCTGACCGTCGGCTCGGGCGCCCAGCCGGAGTACCGGCCGACCGTGCACTACGCCTACCACCCGTCCGACGACGCGGTGCTGTCGGTGCACGAATTCGCCGGCCGCAACTACGAGCTGCAGCCGAACAAGCGGCTGATGATGGACGAGATCACCGAGGGCATGGACGAGCTGGGCGTGCTGCTGGCCGGCCATGCCAAGGGCGCCTATTGGTACGGCTCGCGCCTGACCATCGGTGAGGCGCGCGAGCTGGCGCCGCACAACAACGCCACCAGCCTGCAGGTGACCTCGGCCGTGCTGGCCGGCTTGGTCTGGGCGATCGAGAATCCGGACCGCGGGCTGGTCGAGCCCGAGGAGATGGACCACGAGCGGGTGCTCGAGGTGGCCCGCCCCTATCTCGGCGAGCTGGCCGGAGCCTTCACCGACTGGAACCCGCTGGAGGGGCGCGGCAAGCTGTTCCCCGAGGACATCGACCCCGAGGACCCCTGGCAGTTCAAGAACATCCGGGTGGTGTGACCGCCTTCCGCCCGGTCGCCGGCCTGTCCCGCGAGCAGCGGGCGCGGGTCGGCGCCCTGGTGGCCGGGCATCCGGTCTTCGCGCTGTACTGGGACGCGGCGCTCGATGCCGCGGCCGCGGGCGACCGCAGCCGGTCGGTGCTGCTGGAGCCGGACGGCGCGATCCTTGGCATCGATTTCGACGGGCTGTCGATCTACACCCCGATCGGCAGCGTCAGCGACGCCGCCCTTCTGTCGCTGATAGCCGATCCGCGGCCGCTGGAGCTGCATCTGACGCCGGGCGAGGCGGATCGGCTGCGCCCGGCCTGCGGCGACCGGCTGGCGCTGGAGGACGGGCTGCGCTTCTATGCCCGCCTCCTCGCCGATCTCCCGCAGCCGGATCCCGCCTGCCGGCGGATGGGACCGGGCGGGCTGGAGCCGCTGCACCGCTTCTACGCCGAGCACTATCCGGCAACGGTGTTCTCCGCCTGGATGCTGGATCTGCCCTTCGTCGCCATCGTCGAGGACGGCCGCCCGGTCGCCGCCGGCGGCGCCATCGTCCGCGCCGGCCACCGGGCGATGATCGGCAACTTCCTGGTCGATCCCGCCCGCCGCGGCGAGGGGCTGGCCGGACGGGTGCTGGCCGGCCTGCTGACCGCGCTGCAGGCCGAAGGTGTGGCGACAGCGCTGCTGGCCACCAACGACCTCAACCCGGCCGCCTGCCGGGTCTATGAACGCGCCGGCTTCGCCCTGATCGAGCGCCGGGTGCAACTGGACCTGCGCGCGGCCCGATACAGCGCGCCGTGCTAGCGTTGACCGGTGCCGAGATGGAAAGCGCTATGGAACCGCTGGACCGCATTACCCAACAGCCCGAGGTGATGAGGGGAAAGGCCTGCATCCGCGGGATGCGGGTCACCGTCGGCATGATCGTCGGCCAGATAGTTGCTGGACACAGCATCGACGAGATCCTCGCCGACTATCCCTATCTGGACCGCGAGGACGTCATGCAGGCGTTGCTCTATGCCGCTCGACTGGCCTGAGCGCCGGGTGCAGCTGGACCTGCGCGCAGCCTGACGCGCCGCCGGGTCAGGCCAGGGATGCACCGCCTTGTCTGGCATTTCGCCGGAGCTTGGGTTAAGCACGCTCGCCATGCCCGATGTTGCAGCGCAAGACGACGAGCCGCTTGCCCTCTACCGCCGCCGGATCGCCGACGGCGCCTTGCGGCCCGACCCCGCCCAGGCCGCGGCGGTCGAGAAGCTGCAGCGGCTGCACCGGCAGCTGCGCAGCTACACCCCGCCCGAGCCCGAGAACAACGGGAACGGCCTGCTGTCCCGCCTCGGCTTCGGCCGGAAGAAGGCGCCGGTGGTCGACCCGCCGCGTGGCCTGTACTTCTGGGGCGGCGTCGGGCGCGGCAAGTCCATGCTGATGGACCTGTTCTTCGAGACGACGCCGGTCCCGAAGAAGCGACGGGTGCATTTCAACGCCTTCATGCTCGAGGTGCATCAGCGCATCCATGAATGGCGCCGGTCCGGCGCCTCGGCCGAAGGTGATAGCGCCGATCCGATCCCTCCTTTGGCTCGCCGCATCGCCGGCGAGGCCTGGCTCTTGTGCTTCGACGAGTTCCATGTCGTCGACATCGCCGATGCCATGATCCTGGGCCGGCTGTTCCAGGCGCTGTTCGGGCTCGGCGTGATCGTGGTCGCGACCTCGAACTGGGCGCCGGACGAGCTGTACAAGGACGGGCTGCAGCGCGACCGCTTCCTGCCCTTCATCGCCATGATCAAGAAGAAGCTGGAGGTGGTGCAGCTGGACGGCGGCCGGGACTATCGCCTGGACCGGCTGCGCGGCCGGCCGGTCTACCATTCACCGCTCGGCGCGATGGCGCACCGGGCCCTGGCCGATCTCTTCGCCGACCTGACCGACGACGCCGAGGGTGCCCCCGTCACCCTGTCCGTCCCCGGCAACCGCACGCTCGAGGTGCCGCGCGCCGCCAGGGGCGTGGCCTGGTGCGACTTCGACGCGCTGTGCGCCCGGCCGCTCGGCGCCGCCGACTACCTGACCCTGGCCGACGCCTTCCACACCGTGATCATCGAGGGCGTGCCGCGCTTCGCCGAGGCGAAGCGCCATGAGATGAAGCGCTTCATCGTGCTGATCGACAGCCTGTACGAGGCCCGCCGCCGGGTGGTGATCGCGGCCGAGGTGCCGGTCACCCAACTCTATGCCGGCGACAGCCAGGCGCTGGAATTCGCCCGCACCGAGAGCCGGCTGATGGAGATGCAGTCGGCCGAGTATGTCGAGGCGCGCAAGGCCGCGTAGCTACAGCACGAAGTCGCCGGCCACGAGGCTGATCGCGCCGGTGAGCGTGATGGCGAAATCAGAGGTCCGGTCGCCGTCGAGGTCGCCGGCGATGGTGGTGACGCCGCCGCTCACGGCATAGCGGAGCTGGCCCGCGACGCCGGTGTAGGTGGCGGTGCCGATGAAGCCGAAGGCCTGGTTGCCGGCGGCCGCCGTGTTCGCGTCGATCGCCGACAAGTCGACGCGGTCGCCCTGGGCATGGCTGAAATCGGCGATCCGGTCGGCGCCGGCGCCCGTCAGGCTCTGGGCCGCGGAGCCGTAGACGAAGCGGTCCGCCCCGGCGCCGCCGGTCATCGCATCGGCCCCCCCTGCCCCGACCAGCGCGTCGTTGCCGTCTCCGCCGTGCAGCGCGTTGGCGTTGGTGTTGCCGATCAGGCTGTCGTTGAACCGGCTGCCCGCGAGATTCTCGATATCGCTCAGGGTATCGCCCTGGGCGTCGCCGCCGCTGCCGGTGCCGGAGGCGAGATTGACCGCGACACCGGCCGATGCGGTGTAGTAGCTCGCCGTGTCGATGCCGGTACCGCCGATCAGCGTGTCGGCGCCGGCCTCACCCCGGAGGATGTCGTTGCCGGCGCCGCCGTCCAGCCGGTCGGCCCCGCCGCCGCCCTGGAGCGTGTCGTTGCCGGCCAGGCCGCTCAGCGTGTTGGCGCCGGCGTTGCCGACCAGCTGATTGGCCAGGGCGTTACCGGTGCCGTTGAGATTGGCGCTGCCGAGCAGCGTCAGATTCTCCACGGCCCCTCGCACGGCTGTCGTGTTGGCCAGGCTGAAGCTAATCGTCGAGCGCACCGTGTCGATGCCGTTCGAGCCGGTGAAGCTCTCGTCGACCACGTCGCCGGCGTTGTCGACCACATAGGTGTCGTTGCCGACATAGCCGATCATGGTGTCGGCCCCGGCCCCGCCGTCGAGCACGTTGTTTCCGGTGAAGCCGACCAGCTGGTTGGCGAGCGCGTTGCCGGTGCCGTTGATGTTCCCCGGACCGAGCTGCAGGTTTTCGATCGCTCCGCGCAGATAGGCGGAAGCGATCAGGCTGAAGCTGAAATACGCGATGACCGTGTCGATCCCCCCCGACCCGGCGACGCTCTCGTCGACCGTGTCCCGGGCGGTGTCGACGGTATAGCGGTCGTTGCCGGCCCCGCCCTGCATGAAGTCGATGCCCGCGCCGCCGTCGATGTCGTTGTCGCCGGCCGCGCACAGGATCCGGTCGTTGCCGTCGCCGCCGGACACCCCTCCGTCGAGCCGTCCGGCATGGCCGTCATAGAGATCGTCGCCGGAGCCGAGGATGACGCTGCCCTCCATCCTCCCGGTGTTGACGATCACGTCGATGCCGTCGCCGGTGTCTCCCTGATAGGCGTAGTCGCCGGAGATCACGCCGCTGTTCCTGATCTTGATCGTCTCTATGGAGCCGTCATGGCGCCGGACGCCTGCAAGGCCGGCACTCTCGATCAGCCCCGTATTCTCGATCGTCCACCCGCCGAGGGTCGGGTCGGGGTTGAAAGGGGAACCGCCGATCTCCACAGCAATCAGCTCGCCCCAGATCGTGCCGTGGTTGTCGAGCACGCCGCGGTCGCCCATCGCCACGCCGTAATACCCCCCGACATAGGCGCCCACGGCGACGTCGACCACGCCTTGGGCCAGCTGGATGCCGGAGACATCACCGAAGACGGTGCCCTGGACGATCGCCCTGTGGCTGCCTGTCCCATGAATGGCCGTGCTGTCGGTCGATCCGACCACCGCGCCGGCTGCGACGAAGACGCTTTCGTCGACTGCGAGATTGCCCGGGATTCCGGAGCTGACCGTGTTCCCTGCAAAAATCCGAGTTGCCATTCCACCCTCCGAGCCTATGCGCGCGGTGCCCTATGCGCGAAGCCGGCGCATGCCATCACATCGCGCGGGACGGCGCGTCATCCGAACGGACGAGGCGGGAGGAACCAATTCGGCTCAGGATGCGCAATTCGGCTCGATTCGGCGCCCGGCCATGACCGGCATCCTGTCGCCAGCAGGGGACGCCGGCTGACGTCCCGGCTAGCTCTTCAGCACCACCAGGCGCTCGAAGGCGGCCAGGGTCTCGGCGCTGACATGGTGCTCGATGCCCTCGGCATCGATCTCCGCCGCCTCGTCGCTGACCCCGATCGATTTCAGGAACTCGACCACGATGCGGTGGCGCCGGCGGCAGGAATCGGCCATCTCGCGCCCGGCGTCGGTCAGGAAGATCGAACGGTATGGCCGGGCGCTGACCAGCCCTTCGCGCTGCAGCCGGGCGATGGTCTTGTTCACCGTGGCATGGGCCACCCCGAATCGCTCGGCCAGCTCGACGATCCGCGCCTCGCCCTGGCTGTCGATCAGCTCGGCGATCATCTCGACATAATCTTCCGCCGTCTCGGTCTGCCGGGCCTGGCGCACCCGGCTGAACCCCGCGGCCTGGAGCCCGGTGTCGGTCGGGCGATCCTGTTCCGTCATCTCGTCTTCCTTCGGAGCCGAACGCCTTCCGGCTCCATTGATACGTCGGGACCGCGGTGCTGCGTCCCTGAGGCCGGCGCGGTTGCGGCGCATCATACCGGCTGATCGGAAAATGACAAGGTGATGACGCTTGCCAAGAATTTAGCCGTGGCTACATTATACAGGAGAAGGGGAAATCGATCGAGCAACGACCCGGCCGCCGCGCGGCAGCGGAGAGAGACGAGCGCGCATGATGAGAAGCGACATCGCCGCCCAGGAGATCGCCCAGCAGGGCAGCGCCGCCGGCTCAGGCTGGCGCACGGAACCGTCGGCCCCGAGCCTGCCCGAGGTGCATCGCAGCATCGTCGTGCCGAAGGGCGTGGGCTGGCTGCGCAAGCTGTTTGCCTTCGTCGGCCCCGGCTACCTCGTCGCCGTCGGCTACATGGACCCGGGCAACTGGGCGACCGACCTGGCCGGCGGCTCGGCCTTCGGCTACACGCTGCTGTCGGTGATCCTGCTGTCGAACGTGATGGCGATCCTGCTGCAGGCCTTGTCCGCCAAGCTGGGCATCGTCACCGGGCGCGACCTGGCCCAGGCTTGCCGCGACCACTATTCCCGGCCGGTCGCCCTGGCCCTGTGGCTGCTCTGCGAGGTCGCAATCGTGGCCTGCGATCTGGCCGAGGTGATCGGCACCGCGATCGCGCTGCAGCTGCTGTTCGGCATCCCGCTGTTGTGGGGCGTGGTGCTGACCGCGCTCGACGTCATGGTGGTGCTGTACCTGCAGAATCGCGGCTTCCGGCATCTGGAGGCCTTCATCGTCGGCCTGATGCTGATCATCGCCGGCTGTTTCCTGGTCGAGCTGATCCTGGCCCAGCCGGCGATCGCCGAGATCGCCCGCGGCTTCCTGCCCTCGCCCGAGATCGTCACCAACCCGGCGATGCTGTACATCGCCATCGGCATCATCGGGGCGACGGTGATGCCGCATAACCTCTATCTGCATTCCTCGATCGTGCAGACCCGGGCCTATGACCGGACCGAGACAGGCCGGCGCGAGGCGATCCGCTACGCCACCATCGATTCGACCGTGGCGCTGATGTTCGCCCTGTTCATCAACGCCGCGATCCTGATCCTGGCCGCCGCCGCCTTCCACACCACCGGCCGGACCGAGGTGGCCGAGATCCAGGACGCGTACCAGCTGCTGGCGCCGGTGCTGGGCGTCGGCATCGCCAGCACGCTGTTCGCCGTGGCGCTGCTGGCTTCCGGCCAGAACTCGACCCTGACGGCGACCCTGGCCGGCCAGATCGTGATGGAGGGGTTCCTCTCGATCCGGCTGAAGCCCTGGCTGCGGCGGCTGATCACCCGCGGCATCGCCATCGTGCCGACGGTGATCGTCACCGCGCTCTACGGCGAGAGCGGCACCGCCCATCTGCTGGTGCTGAGCCAGGTGGTGCTGAGCCTGCAGCTGCCCTTCGCCGTGGTGCCGCTGGTCGCCTTCACCAGCGACCGGACCAAGATGGGCGGCTTCGCCAACCCGGCCTGGCTGAAATGGACCGCCTGGGCGGTTTCGGCGGTGATCATCGTGCTGAACGTCAAGCTGCTGTTCGACTGGGTCACCGGGGCGGCGTGAGCAGCCGCGCCAGGGCCTGGTCGAGCCCGTCCGGCAGTGCCAGGCCGAACACCTCGGCCAGCACGGATGTCACCTCGGCCGCGTCCGCGAGGGTCCGGCGCTCGGTGCCGCCGTCCAGCCGGTGCACGGCGTAATCGACGTTGCGCAGGGCGTGGCGGCTGCCGGGCTGCGGCCGGGCGACGATCAGCCCGGTGACGAAATGGGATTCGGGATGGGTGGCGAGGTACCAGTTCGCCGCCTCGTAATCGACCGGCCACTGCTCCTGCAGGTCGAAGCGGTACAGCGACCGCCATTCGCCCCCGGCCTTCGCCTGCAGCTTGAGATCGCCGCCGGCCGGCAGCAGCCGGAAGGGCTCGTGCGGGGTCGGCTGCTCAATGCCGGGCTCGAGGCGCAGCACGCCGGTCAGGGTCTGGCCGCCGAAGCCGACATCGACGATCCGCGGCCCGTCGTCGAGATCGACCCGCAGCAGCATGTGGCTGCGCGGGCCGACATGATCCTCCGGCTGGCCCCACAGCACCCGGGCGGTATGGGCCGCCACGCGGAAGCCGATGGCCAGCAGCGCCCGGCGCAGCAGCAGGTTCTGCTCGAAGCAGTAGCCGCCGCGGCCGCCCCGCACCAGCTTGCGCTGCAGCGACGCAGAGTCGAGCAACGGCGCCCGGCCCAGGACGGGGTCGAGATTCTCGAACGGGATGGTGCAGGCGTGGTCGAACACCAGTGCCTGCAGCGTCGCCAGATCCGGCGCCACCGGCCCGTCATGGCCGATGCGGCGCAGATAGGCGTCGAGATCGAAGCTGTCGGTCATGGCGGCCCTCCCCCTGCCGCAGCCTGCGGAGGGGAGAGCCTAACCCCAAGCGATCAGATGACGAAGTCGATGCCCGGGGGGACGGGGATCGAGTGGTCCATGGTCAGGGCGGGCAGCGGCTCCGAACACGAGCCGACGATGCGGGCGGGGTTGCCCACCGCGGTCCGGTGCGGCGGCACGGCGGTCAGCACCACGCTGCCGGCGCCGATCTTGGCGCCCTCGCCGATCTCGATGTTGCCGAGGATCTTGGCGCCGGCGCCGATCAGCACGCCGTCGCGCACCTTGGGATGGCGGTCGCCGCTTTCCTTGCCGGTGCCGCCGAGGGTGACGCCGTGCAGGATCGAGACGTCGTTGCCGACCACCGCGGTCTCACCGATGACGACGCCGGTGCCGTGGTCGATCAGCAGCCCCCAGCCGATCCGGGCGGCCGGGTGGATGTCGACCGCGAGGCTCTCGGACACCCGGCTCTGCAGGAAGCTGGCGAGGGCATGGCGCCCCTGGCCGAGCAGCCAGTGGCCGACCCGGTACCATTGCAGCGCGTGGAAGCCCTTGAAGAACAGGAACGGCGTCAGGTGGTTGCGCGCCGCCGGGTCGCGATCCTTGATGGCGTCGAGGTCCAGCACGGCATGGCCAGCGATCGCCGGGTCGGCGCGCATCGCCTCGGTCGCCAGCGCCAGCAGCCGGTCATGGCAGGCGGTGTCGCATTCCAGCTTGGTGGCCAGCAGGCGGGCGAGAGCATCGCTGAAATCGGCGGCGCCGAGCACGATGCGTTCGACGACCGGGGCCAGGATCGGCTCCTGCCGCGCCAGGACGGCGGCGGAGTCGCGCATCAGCGCGAAGACCTCGGCATTCCTGTCGAACGCGATCGTGGCTTCGGCCTTCCGCGCCAGGGCGGTGTCGGGCATGGCCTCTTCCCCTTTGCCGGGCCGGGCGGCGGGGAGCAGCGCCCGGCAACATGACCTCCGAGAGGAGATAGGCCTTCCCCAAGCACTTGTCATCAGCGCAGATAAATTCTTCCTCATATACATCATAATTTAGCTATTGTTATTATTTCATCAGTAAAAATCAGTACTACAAACTCCCACGCGGCCCGAGGAGAGCCTTGCGGGATCGTCCCGGATCGGGCATGCGCTGGGCGACACAGGATCTGCCCCGGAGAGCTTCCGATGCCCATCGCCGTCTTCGCCTCGGCCACCGACGATCCCGCCCAGTGGCTGCCGGCGCTGCGCGCGGCGATGCCGGCGCTGGAGGTCCGGGTCTGGCCCGAGATCGGCGATCCCGCCGAGGTGGACTACGCCATCGTCTGGAAGCCGCCGGCCGGGATGCTGGCGGGGCTGCCCAACCTTAGGGTGATCTATTCGCTCGGCGCCGGCATCGACGCCATGCTGCGCGACCCGACCCTGCCGGCCGACGTGCCGCTGGTGCGCATGGTCGATCTCAGCCTGACCGAGGGCATGGTCGAGTATGTGGCGGAGCAAGTGCTGGCGATCCATCGCCAGGCCCGGACCTACCGCGCCCAGCAGGTGGCGGGGGTGTGGCAGCAGCACGACCAGAGGCTGGCGCGCGACGTCACGGTCGGCATCCTCGGCCTCGGCACGCTGGGCGGCGCCGTGGCGCGGGCGCTGACGGCGCTGAACTTCCGGGTCGCGGGCTGGAGCCGCACGCCCAAGGCGGTCGAGGGCGTCGAAGGCTTTGCCGGCGCGGCACAGCTCGACGCCTTTCTGGCGCAATCCGAGATTCTGGTCTGCCTGCTGCCGCTGACGGCGGAGACCGAGAACATCCTCGACCGCCGGCTGTTCGCCGCCCTGCCGCGCGGCGCCTGGGTGCTCAATGCCGGGCGCGGCCATCACCTGGTCGATGCCGATCTGGTCGCGGCGCTCGACTCCGGCCATCTCGCCGGCGCGGTGCTGGACGTGTTCCGGACCGAGCCGCTGCCGCCGGACCATCCGTTCTGGACGCATCCGAAGGTGGTGCTGACCCCGCACGTCGCGGCCAACAACAACGCGACCTACGCGACGCTGCGCCTGGCCGAGCAGATCGCCCGCTTCGAGCGCGGCGAGCCGATGGAGGACGTGGTCGACCGGGCGCGAGGGTATTGAGGGACGCGGATATCGCCGAGGCAGTATCAACATGGTATATACTGCGTTGATACCCAGGAGACTTCGATGCCGAAAGAAGCGATGTTCACACTCAAGCTGGAGCCGGAACTGCGCGAGCAGTTCATGGCCGAGGCTGCGGCTGCGGATCGGCCGGCATCCCAGATCATCCGTGAATTCATGCGCGACTTCATCCAGCAGCAGCGCGCGGCCCGAGAGCATGACGCCTGGTTCCGCGCCGAGGTCGAGCGGGGCATGCGCGAGGCCGATGATCCCGGTGTGAAGCGCATCCCGCAGGAGGAAGTCTCCGCTAGATGGCGCCGGCAACGGGCCGAACTGGTGAAACGCGCCGGTGAGCGGACCGAGTGAAGATCGAATGGCTGCCCCTGGCGGAGGAAGACCGGACAGCCAGTTGGCCTATGTCGCCGAGAGGAATCCTTGGGCTGCGATCGACATGGGCGACGCCATTGAAGCAGCCCAGCAGCATCTGGCCGAACATCCGCACATCGGCCGGCCAGGCCGACTCAGGGGCACGCGCGAACTGGTGATCGTCGACACACCCTATGTGATCGCCTACCGCATCGAAGCCAGAGTTGTGGTCATCCTGCGACTTCTGCACGGTGCCCAGAGATGGCCACGCCAAATCTGAACGCTCGGGACGGATTAGATCGACCCGAACCGCCGCACCGCGATGATGCCCCTGCCCTCGTCCGCCGCCACCCGGGCTGCGACCTCGCGCACCGGGTCGAGCGAGACGCAGGCCGCCCGGACATTGGCGTGGATCAGGATCTCGCCATCGACCATCAGACCGACATGGCCGGGGAAATATACCAGGTCGCCGCGTCGCAGCCCGACGCCTTCATCCGTCCCGACCAGCGTCGCGGCGGTCTGCGCCTGGCGGTAGGTGTCGCGTTCGATGGCACGGCCGGCCGCGGCACAGGCCAGTTGGACCAGGCCGGAGCAGTCGATGCCGAGGCTGGAGCGGCCGCCCCAGAGATAGGGCACGCCGAGGAAGCGCTGCGCCGTCGCCACGACGTCCGGTTCGACCGCGTCGAGCGGCCCCAGCGCCACCTCCGGCACCCAGCCGCCGGGTTCGCCGGCCTCGCGGATCCGGGCGTAACCCTTCTCCGACTCCACCACCTCGACCGGGCTGCGGAAGCTGAGGGCGCGGACCGGCGGGCGCTTGAAGTCCGGCGCCGGATAGAGGAAGGCGCGGAAGGCCCGGACCCGGTGAGTCGGCGCGGCGATCCGGTCGGACAGGCCCGCCGCCTCGACATAGCCGAAATAGCCGTCGGTGGTCAGCTGGCCCCAGGCCCAGCCGTCCTTCACCTCGTAGACCGTGATGGTCTCGCCATGCAGCATCTCGGTCGCCTGGCCGCGCGACGCGTCGGGGGCCGAGCGCATCGGCACGATGCCGCGGACCGCCTGGTGCAGCGTGCCGGCGGCGTAGCGTTCCGCCGCATGGATCCCGCGCAGGCTTTCGGCCGCGAGGTCCGGCCGCCAGGGCACCAGGTTGCGGTCAATTCCGCTCATGCGACGGCGCTGATCATGCTGGCTGCCTGGCGCACCAGATCGGCGAAGCCGTCGAGATAGGCCTGCCCGGCCTCGGTCCGCTCGATCAGCACGTTGCGCCGGTCGGCCGGATCGACGGTGCGGCGGGTCAGGCCGAGCTCGCCCAGCCGGTCGAGCGCGCGGGTCACCGCCGGCTTGGAGATGTGCAGGGTCGAGGACAGGCCGCGCACGGTGTGCGGCGCCGGGGTCAGGTAGATGGTGAGCAGGAGCGCGATCTGCCGCGACGACAGGTCCGGCGCCTCGCGCCGGACCGCAGCGGTCAGGGCGTGGCGCCACAGCTCCAGCGCCTGGCGCGAGGTCAGGGCGACGGTCATGCCGTCCTCTCCCCCGGCTCCGGCGAGACGGTCGATCGAATCAGCGCCGGCCTCCAAACCGCTCCTCCAGCAGGGCGTAGACGGCCCGCATCGTCATCGCCTCGCCGCCCTTCGGCCGGCCCGGACGGTCGGCGCCGTTCCAGGCATAGAGGTCGATATGCACCCAGGGCACGCCCGGCGCCACGAAGCGCTCGAGGAACAGGGCCGCGATGATGGCCCCGCCGAAGCGCGTGTCGGGCGCGTTGTTGATGTCGGCGATGCCGGATTTCAGCAGCCGGTTGTAGGGCTGCCACAGCGGCAGGCGCCACAGCGGGTCCTCGACCCGGCGCGACGCCGCGGCCAGGGCGTCGGCGGTGGCGTCGTCGTTCGAGAACATCGCCGGCACGTCGGTGCCGAGCGCGACCCGGGCGGCGCCGGTCAGGGTGGCGAAGTCGACGATGATCTCGGGCTTCTCCGACGACGCCTCCTCCAGCGCGTCGCACAGCACCAGCCGCCCCTCGGCGTCGGTGTTGCCGATCTCGACCGTCAGCCCCTTGCGGCTGCGATAGACATCCATCGGCCGGAAGGCGTCGCCGGACACCGCGTTCTCGACCGCCGGCACCAGCACGCGCAGCCGCACCGGCAGCTGCGCCATCATCACCATGCGGGCGACGCCGAGGGCATGGGCGGCGCCGCCCATGTCCTTCTTCATCAGCAGCATGTTGCCGGAATCCTTGAGGTCGAGGCCGCCCGAATCGAAGACGACGCCCTTGCCGACCAGCGTGACCTTCGGCGCCGACGGGTCGCCCCATTCGATGTCGATCAGCCGCGGCGCCCGGCTGGAGGCGCGGCCGACGGCGTGGATCAGCGGGTAGTTGCGGGTCAGCAGCTCGTCGCCGGTGATGACGCCGAAACGGGCGCCGAACTCCTTCGCCAGCGCCTCGGCCGCCGCGGCCAGCTCGGCCGGGCCGAGGTCGTTGGCCGGGGTGTTGACCAGGTCGCGCACCAGCGTGGTGGCGCTGGCCGCACGCTCGACCGCGGCGCGGTCGGCCGCCTTCGGCCAGACCAGCTTCGCCGAGACCCGCTCCGGCCCCTTGTAGCGGCCATAGTGGTAGCCGCCGAGCGCCCAGCCGAAGGCGGCCGCCGTGGCGGTCGCCGGCTCGGCCGAATCATCTAGCGCGTAAGCTCCGACCGGCAACGATGTCGGCAGGCCGGCGAAGGCCCAGGCATCGGCCGCGGACTCGATACCGACCAGGATCGCATCGACCCGCCCGCCCTCGCCCGGCAGCGCCAGGATGCGGCCCGATTCCGCGGCGAAGCCGTTGGCCTCGGCCCAGGCCCGCCGCGCCGGCGTCGCGGCGGCGCGCCAGCCGTCGAGCGCGGCCTTGCTGAGCGGGATCAGAGAGACGGTCTCTCCCTCGGCGGCATCGACCAGATTCGGCAGCACGGCGCAGGCCTTCTTGCGTTCGGGAACTCGGGGCGGCACACCATGCTCCAGCCCGTTTGCCTTGCCAACCCCTCAGCCGGAGCGGACCGCCATGCGCCTCATCATCGGCAACAAGCGCTACTCCTCCTGGTCGCTACGGCCGTGGCTGGCCCTGGCGCATCACGACATCCCGTTCGAGGAGATCCTGATCCCGCTCTACCGCGACGGGTCGAAGGAGGCGATCCTGCGCCATTCGCCGAGCGGTAAGGTGCCGACCCTGATCGACGGCGAAACGACGGTCTGGGACAGCCTGGCGATCCTCGAATATCTGGCCGAGCGCTTCCCGGATCTCGCCCTGTGGCCGCGCGACCCGGCGCGCCGAGCACTCGCGCGGTCGATCTCGGCGGAGATGCACAGCGGCTTCATCGGTCTGCGCAACGAGCTGCCGATGGACCTGGATCCGCCCGACCCCGGCGGGGCCCACAGCGATGCGACCGAAGCCGATATCGCCCGCGTCACCGCGATCTGGCGGCAGTGCCGCGAGGCGGCCGGCACCGAGGGCGCGTTCCTGTTCGGCGCCTTCGGCGCGGCCGACTGCATGTATGCCCCGGTGGCGGTGCGATTCGACCGCTACGGCGTGCCGCTCGACCCGGTCTGCCGGGCCTATGCCGACGAGATCCTGGGCCTGCCGGCGATGCGGCGCTGGGTCGAGGCGGGGATGGCCGAGCCCTGGGTGCTCACCTTTTAGAGCGGGATGATACGACCGCGCATTCGGGCACGGTCAGACATGACGCCGAGCGTCTATGTGGTGCCTCTCCCGCCTGGCGGGAGAGGTCGGGCTCGCGCAGCGAGACCGGGTGAGGGTTGGTCCCGGCCTCGACAAACTCCCCTCACCCGGAGCCGCTTGCGTCTCCGACCTCTCCCGTAAACGGGAGAGGCAAAAAAACAGCTCCTTCGTTCGATAGGCTGATCGATCCGGCCCAAGATCACCCCGCTCCAACCCCCGGCTAACCGCGGCCGATGTCGCCGATCTCGTACGGCGTGGTCTGGTACAGCTGGTTGATCCAGTTGCCGAACAGCAGATGCGCGTGGCTGCGCCACCGGTTCTGCGGCTTGCGGCCGGGGTCGTTCCCCGGGAAATAGTCGTGCGGCAGGGCGATCGCCTTGCCGGCAGCGACGTCGCGGAAATACTCGTCGCCGAGCGTGTCGGTGTCGTACTCGACATGGTTGAACATGTGCAGCGACCGGCGGCTGGCATCTTCCAGCAGGCACAACCCGGCATCGTCCGACTCCATCAGCACCTTCATGCCGCTGGCCGCCGGGATGTCCTCGCGCCGGTTCTCGGTCCAGCGCGACACCGGGATGGTGAAATCGTCCGAGAAGCCGCGCAGATAGGGCGAGGCCGCCTCGACGATGCGGTGGCGGTACACGCCGAACTTCTTTGCGGGCAGCGCGTGCTTGGGCACGCCGTGGAAATGATGCACGGCGGCCTGGGCGCCCCAGCAGATGTTGAAGCAGCCATGGACGTTGGTCTGCGTCCAGTCGAAGACCCGGCGCAGCTCGTCCCAGTAGGTCACCTGCTCGAACGCCATCGTCTCGACCGGCGCGCCGGTGACGATGAAGCCGTCGAACTTCTCCGTCCGGACATCCTCCCAGTCGCGGTAGAAGGACAGGATGTGGTCGCTGGGCGTGTTGCGCGGCACGTGGTTGGTCATCTTGACCAGCGTCAGCTCGACCTGCAACGGCGAGGCGCCGAGCAGCCGGGCGAACTGGGTCTCGGTCTTGACCTTGTTCGGCATCAGGTTCAGCAGGCCGATCCGCATCGGCCGGATATCCTGCCGCACCGCCTGCGCCTCGAGCATCACCATGACCCCTTCCGCTTCGAGGACGGAGCGGGCGGGCAGGTCGTTCGGAATCTTGATCGGCATAGCTTCGGTCTGTTTCCACGCGTCGTGGGCAGGACCGATTGTGGAATGACCCGCTTGGTTGTCGGTTCGACCACATCCTCCCTCGCGGGAGCGCCACCTTGCTCGGGGAAGCAGGTTGGCGTCGGGCAGTGCCCAACTCCTGATGTGCGTCAAGTTCTACGGGGTCCGCCGGCACATTTCAACTGGATGAATGTGGATCTACGTCCGGTCCGCCGGGCTTCGGCTCAGGGAGGTCTCTCAGGGCGTCGCCCGGGCGGGCAGGCTCAGCACCGCATGCTCGGCATAATAGCGGGCGGCGCCGGGGTGCAGCGGCACGCCGAGGCCGCGCGTGGCGCCGTCGAGCGCGATCTCCTTGCCGCGCGGATGGCCCGCCGCCAGCAGGTCCAGGGTCGATTTCTGCCACAGGGCACGGGCGATCTCGTAGACCGTGGCCTCGGCGATCCGCTCCGCCACCAGCCAGATCGCCCCGACCGACAGGCCCGGCACCTCCGCGGCGACGCCGTCATAGAGGCCGGCGGGGATCGGCTCCTCGGCGAAGAACGGCACCTTGGCGACCAGCGCCTCGGCCTCCGGCCCCGCGATCGGCAGCAGCCGGATCGGCCGCCGCCGCGCCAGGTCGGCGATCACCCCGAGCGGCGGTCCGCCGGTCATCACCATGGCGTCGAGCCCGCCTTCGGCCAGCAGGTCGGCCGACGGCTCCGGCCGCTCGTAGATCTCGGTCACATCCGTCTGCTTCAGGCCGTAGGCGGCGAGGATCAGGCGGATGTCATAGATCGTGCCGGAGCCTTCGGCGCCGACCGAGACGCGCTTGCCCTTGAGGTCGGCCACCGACTGCACCGGGCTGTCGGCGGGCACCACGACATGGACGAATTCGGAGAAGAGATGGGCGATGGCGCGCAGGCTGGTCACCGGCGGCTGGCCGGCGAAGGGCCCCTCGCCGGCATAGGCGGCGAAGGCGACGTCGGCCTGGGCCAAGCCGGAATCGAACTCGCCGGCGTTGATCCGCCTGATGTTGTCGATCGACCCGGCGCTGGCCTGGGCCACCGCGATCAGGCCGGAAACGCCGCAGCTGCCGCCGGCGCTGCCGCAGGGGGGCAGGCCGGGGGGGCCGGAGATGGCGCCGGCGATGATGCCGCCGATCGGGAAATAGGTGCCGCCGGTGGTGCCGGTGCCGATGCGGAAGAACAGCGGGTCCTGCGCCCGCGCCGATCGCATTCCCCCCAATCCCGCTATGCCGATCCCCGCCGCGGCCATCCCGGCGGCGGGAAGCACCGAGGTCAGCAGGCGGCGGCGGGTCAGCATGGCGGTTCCCTTCAGGCGGCGTCGCGCATGGTCGGCGGCGTCTCGTCCGGCGCGCGCGGGTCGAGCTCGGCCGCGACCGGCGTGGTGGTGGGCACGGCGACGAAGCTGCCCTGCTCCTCGTTCGGCATCGCCGCCCGCCGGGTCATGCGGAAGACGGTGAACAGCGCCAGCAGCACCGCGACCGCGCCGGTCCAGACGAACAGCCCGGACGGGCCCAGCAGTTGCATCACCCGCGACGCCACGATCGGCCCGAACACCGCGCCGGTGCCGTAGCACAACAGCAGGCCGGCCGCGGCCGGCACCAGCTGCTCCGGCGTCATGAAGTCGTTGGCGTGGCTGAGGCTGAGCGGATAGATGGTGTAGGACAGCCCGCCGAAGGCCGCGAGCAGCACCAGCAACAGCGTGGGCGACAGCCCGCCGAACACCGCCAGGGCGGCGCTGATCAGCGCCAGCGAAATGGTGATGCCGAGGAATACCTGGCGCCGGTCGAAGCGGTCGGACAGCTTGCCGACCGGGTATTGCAGCAGGAAGCCGGCGAAGATCGCCGTCATCATGAAGCCGGCGATCCAGTCCGGCGACGGGTCGATGGTGCGGGCATAGACCGGCCCCATGCCGGAGAAGGCGGCGCTGATCAGCCCGACCGAGAAGCAGCCGGCGACGCCGAGCGGCGAGATCGCGATCAGGGCGCGCAGGCCGAAGCGCTTGACCTTGATCACCGGCGGCGTCTCGACCGGGGTCAGCGACAGCGGCACCAGCGACAGCGACACCAGCATCGCCACCACCGAGAACAGGGCGAAGCCGGCCGGGTCCATCACCGTCAGCCAGGGCTGCGACAGGCCGAAGGCGGTGTAGTTCACCGCCATGTAGGAGGACATCACCCGGCCGCGCACGGCGTTCACCGCCCGGGCGTTCAGCCAGCTCTCGATGATCGTGAACAGCACCGCCATGCTGATGCCGGTGATCAGGCGCAGCACCGCCCATACCACCGGGTCGACCCACAGCGCGTGAACCAGCGCCGTCGCCGAGGCGATCGCGGCGAAGGCGGCGAAGGTGCGGATATGGCCGACCAGCAGCACGATCCGCGGGCAGATCAGCGTGCCCAGGGCGAAGCCGCCGGAATAGAAGGCCAGCACCAGACCGATGGTCCCGACGTCGAAGCCGTCGAGATCCATCCGCACCGCGACCAGCGTGCCGAACAGCCCGTTGCCCATGATCATGATGGCGGCGCTGAACAGCAGCGGCGCCACGGCCAGAAGGACTGAGCCGAGGGAAGGCGGCGAAGAGGCGGAATCGGTGGCAGCCATCACGTCCGTTCTAGGTCGGCCGAAAGGCCGGGGCCAGGGAAGATTCGTGACGATTTCAGGGCAAGCCGCCCGATGGTCCCGGCCAGCAGATAAGGTGGGTCGGACAGCCGGGCGGACCAGCCCCTCGCAGCCTCGGGCGGACGGCGCGACGGCTGCGGTTCAGCCGCCGCGCTTCGGCCGGTAGAAGACGTGGTCGCCGATCGAGGCGCTGCGGCGGAAACGGTTGGTCCAGGCCGGCATGCCGCGGCCCAGCGCCCGCATCGCCGCCGGGGCCAGGAAGTACTGGCCGCCGTCGGTCGGGTCGTCGGCGAAATAGCCGTCCAGCATCTGCCAGACCACGAGCCGCGCGGTGCGCTGCAGGATCTCGTCCTGGGCGCTCAGCGGCGGCGGGAACTGCGGCATGGCGCCGCCCCGCACCGCCTTGGCGAAGGCGCGGAAACGCGGGCGCGACAGCGGTTCGAACTGGCCCGGATCGGCCAGCACCTCGCAGGGCGAATCGCCGAAGTCGTTGGCCACGGCGATGCGGTTCATCACCACCCAGACCACCGCCGCCATGCCGCGCGTGCCCTGGTTGCCGGCCTCGGTATAGGCGGTGAAGGCGAGGCAGCGCAGCGCGCGCTCCGCCTGGACCGGCTCGGCCGGCAGGGGCACGCCGCCGATGCTCATGGGCGCCGTTCCGGCCCGCCGCAGCAGCGGCGAGGGCTGGTCGAGCGCGGTGCCGCGGCCGGAGACGAAGATGGTGCAGGCCAGGTCGCCCGGACCGCAGCCGGTCAGGCGGCGGCCGGCGCCGTCGGCCTCGGCGTCGCGCAGCCAGGGCGCGCCCGCAGGCTCGATCAGCGACACGGCGCGGGCCAATGCCGTGTCCAGCCGCTCGGTCTCCTCCGGCTCGGGCCGGTCGACCCGCAGCAGCGAGGAGCGCGGCCGCGCCCAGACCGGTGCCGCGCCCGGCGCGGAGGGCTGCACCACGGCCACGGCATCGGCCGCGACCACCGCCTGCCCCGATCCGGCTGGGGTGGCCAGCGCCGGCTGGGACGGGACGGCGTCGGCGGTCGCAGGCGCCACCGCGGCCACCGGCGCGATCGACGACGGCGACGCGGCCGCTGTCTCGGCCAGGAGATCCGCCATCGGCGCCAGCGAGGCGACGACGACGGGCTTCGGCGCGTTCGGCGCGACGTCGATCAATGTCGCGGTGCCGGGCTGCGCCGCAGTGGGAGAGGACGCGGGCGTCACCGGCGCCGTCTCCGCCCGTCCTTCGGCCGGCGCCAGGGGCGGTTCGCTGGTCGCCTGCACCGGCGGCGCGGCGACCGGAAGGCCGGCGGGTGCCGGCAAGGGGTCGGCCAGGCGGGCCGGAGCGTCGAGGCGCTCAGCCTCCATGCCCGGCCCGGGCAGGTTGACCGGCACCAGCACGGGCGCGCCGTCCTGCGGCTCCGGCGCCGGGCGCGTCACCTCCTGCAGGGCACCGGCCCAGGGGTCGAGCGGGGGCTGCGGCGGGACGGCGATGCGCGGCACCGCGGCGAAGGCCGTGCCGAAGAAGATCTGCAGCGGGTTGCCGGGCGGCGCAGGGGCAGGATCCGGAGACATCTCGGCCAGGCGCCGTGTCGTGGCGATGACCGGCTGCGGCCGGACCGCCTCCGCCGGATCGACGACATGCGCGGGCTCGACCGCGATCCCGGCGAGATCGACGGCGACGACGGGCGGCGAAGGCGGGCGCGCAGAATCGATCGCGATCGCGCCGCCGAGAGCCGCAGCCCCGACCAGAGCGATCGACAGAAGAAGGAGGCCCTTCGACGTCATGCCCGCCTCCCCCCTTGTCGGCGCGCGGGGCGGAGCCCGTCCGGGCGCAATCCGCCCGGCGTCGCCGGGAGACGGGGCAACGTTCTGCGCCGACGGTCGGGGCCCGGAATGGTGTCGACAAACCGGGGAACACCGACCGCCCAAGTGCATTTCATTGCGGTCACGGGGGGCGCGGGTATCATGGCGCGCCCTGCGAGTCCAGACGTACGGAAGGCCATATGTCCCGCAAAACCGCTGAAATCCGCCGTTTCGCCTGGGTTCGCCCGGCACGTTTTTTCGCTTTTTTTATCGCGATTGCCACCTTTCCGGCCCTGGCGCAGGACAAGCCTGCCGCCGAGTCGGCGCCGAAGGAGGGGATCGACATCGAGCTCAACAAGCTCGAGCCCGGCAACAACGGCTGCCGGGCCTTCATGGTCATGCACAACGGCACCGACCGGAGCTACAGCAACCTGCAGCTCGACCTCGTGGTCTTCGACCCGAAGGGCATCATCGTCGACCAGCTGGCCGTGGACATGGCCCCGTTGAGCGCGGGCAAGACCATGGTCAAGGTGTTCGAGATCGCCGGTCATGATTGTGGGAATTTCGGCCGTGTGCTGCTGAACGACGTGCTGACTTGCAAGGCGGGGGACGCAGCGGTCGAACGTTGCATCGATCTATTGGTTCCCACCAGCCGGGCGGCGATCGGTTTCATCAAGTAAAGAAGGCCGGATCATGGCAATCGACCCGCAGATCGCCCGGATGCTGGAGCGCATCGACGCTGTCGCCGGCGACGCGCCGCCGACCGAGCGCCTGTCCCCGGTCGAGGCGCGCCGCAGCATGGCCGCGGTTCTGCCGCTGTTGAACGAGCACGCGCCGGCCGTCGCGCGGGTCGAGGACCGCACCCTGCCCGGCCCGGCGGGGCCGATTGCCGCACGATTCTACGATCCCGGAACGGCCGCCCCCTCGCCCGCGATCGTCTTCATCCATGGCGGCGGCTGGGTGCTGTGCGACCTGGACAGCCATGACGGCGTGTGCCGGGAGCTGGCGCAGCGTTCCGGCCTCAAGGTCGTCAGCATCGGCTACCGGCTGGCGCCGGAGCATCCGTTCCCGGCCCCGGTCGAGGATTGCGTGGCGGCGGTGCGATGGCTGGCCGCCCGGGGCGATGATTGGGGCATCGATCCCGGCCGGCTGGTCATCGCCGGCGATTCCGCCGGGGCCAACCTGTCGCTCGCCACCCTGCTGGCGCTGCGCGACGCCGGCGAGCGGCCGCTGCGCGGGGCGGCGCTGGTCTACGGCGTGTTCGCGCCCGACCACGACACGCCATCGCATCTGGCGTATGGCGGCGACAACCGCTATTTCCTGTCGACCGCCGAGATGGAGTGGTTCTGGGGCCACTACGTCCCGGCCGGCACCGACCGGCGCACGCCGCTGGCCGCGCCGCTCTACGCCGATCTCGCCGGCCTGCCGCCGCTGTACCTGACCGCGGCGGAGTACGATTGCCTGAGGACCGACAGTGAACAGCTCGCCTATCGCCTGGCCCTGGCCGGGCAACCGCACGAATTCCGGCTGTGGCGCGGCATGATCCACGCATGCCTGCACATGGCCGGGAATGTCGAGGCGATGCGCACCGAGATCGACCATCTGGCCGCCTTCCTGCACCGGCAGGCGACGGCATGAGCCGCCCCCCTCGCCCCCCGAAATCCGGCGCCGGACGCGCGCGCGGCCCCGGAAAGCCCACCGGCGACGGCGACGAACGGCGCCCGCCGCGCGGACGCCAGCCCGCCAGTCGAGCCGAGGCCGACCGCCCGGCGCGGGACGCCAAGCGCTCCGGCGGCCCGTCCCGCGGCACCCCGGCGGACCGCGAGGAGGCCGAGCGGGCACCCCGCCGCACCACGCGAGCTCCCGCCGGCCGCGGCGCCACGCGGCGCGAAGCGGGCCGGCCCGGCCGCGGCCGGACGGCGCCCCCCGACCGCCGGCAAGCCGCGCGGATCGCGGTCCAAGGCGGCCTCGCCGCAGGAGGCCGCGCGCGCCGCGATACCGGAATGGCTGTGGGATGGCGAGGAGCCGGCGGAGGAAGCCGCCCCGCCCCGGCGCGGCCGCCCACGCGGCCCGGCGCCGGAGGACCGTGCCGAGCCCGCCGAAGCACCGGCACCGCGCCGCCGGACGCGCGGCCCACTGACCTCGTCGCGCCGGATCGGCCGCGACACCGGAGCACCGAAGCCGGTGTCGGCAAAACCGGGCGAGCGCTGGCGCGAGGAGCGGCGCAAACGCCCGTCGCCGGAGCCGGACCAGGCCCGCTACATCGTCTTCCACAAGCCCTACGGCGTGCTGAGCCAGTTCACGCCGGAAGGGCGCTGGCGCGGCCTGAACGAATTCGGCCTGCCGCCCGGGATCTACGCCGCCGGCCGGCTGGACGCCGACAGCGAGGGGCTGCTGCTGCTGACCGATGACGGGCCGCTGATCAAGCGCCTGCTGGACCCGAAGCACGGCCACCCCCGAACCTATCTGGCGCAGGTCGAGGGCGACCCGGCGGAGGAGGCGCTGGCCGCCCTGGCCGGCGGCATCGCCCTGACCGACGGCCCGACCCGGCCCTGCGGCATCGAGCGGCTGGCGGAGGAGCCGGACCTGCCGCCGCGCGACCCGCCGATCCGGGCCCGCAAATCGATCCCGACCGCCTGGCTGCGCCTGACCCTGACCGAGGGCCGCAACCGTCAGGTGCGGCGGATGACGGCGGCGGTCGGCCACCCGACGCTGCGGCTGGTCCGCGTCGCCCTCGGCGGGCTCGCGCTCGGCGAGCTGGCGCCCGGCACCTGGAGCACGGTCGAACGGGGCGAAATCCTGTCCGGCCTGCGCTGATAACGCCCGGATTACCGGGAACTTACGTGAAATTCACGGGTGCGGTCCGTCCGCGGGGGATATCACGGTTGCAGTCGCAGCCGAGGATCCGCCGCGCGGCGGACGCACCCGATGAAGCCAAGCACGCGCCGGTTCTGGCAGGATTTCTTCGCTCTCCTGATGCCGTTCTGGCGGTCGAAGGAGAAATGGCCGGCGATCGGGCTGCTGGCCGCAGTCCTGGCCCTGACGCTCGGCGGCGTCTTCCTGAACGTGCAGTACAGTTTCTGGTACAACCGGTTCTATACGGCCCTGCAGGACTACGATTACGGCGGGTTCTCGCGGGAGCTGCTGGTCTTCTGCGCCATCGCCGCGGCCAGCGTCCTGGCCGGCGTGTACCGCCTATACCTGAACCAATGGCTGCAGATCCGCTGGCGCCGCTGGCTGACCGATCACCTGGTCGAAGCCTGGTTGTCGGATCGGGCTTATTACCGCCAGCAGTTCGGCAACACCACCGACAACCCGGACCAGCGCATCGCCGAGGACATCCGGCTGTTCATCAGCTCGACGCTGAGCCTCAGCCTGGGGTTCCTCGGCAACCTCGTCAATCTCGTCTCCTTCATCGCCATCCTCTGGACCCTCGCCGGGCCGCTCTCGATCCCGCTGTTCGGCACTGAGATCGTCATTCCCCACTTCATGCTGTGGGGTGCGGTCGTCTACGCGGTCGCCGGGACCTGGCTGACGCACATCATCGGGCGCCCGCTGATCCGGCTGAGCTTCCAGCAGCAGCAGCGGGAGGCGGATTTCCGCTTCGGCCTCGTCCGCTTCCGCGAGAGCACGGAGTCGGTCGCGCTCTACAACGGCGAGGTCGCGGAGAAGCAGGGGCTCCTGGCCCTGTTCCGCGGCGTGATGGAAAATTGGTACGCCATCATGACCCGGCAGAAGAAGCTGACCTTCATGACCGCGACCTACAGCCAGACCGCCATCGTGTTCCCGATCATCCTGTCCGCGCCGCAATATTTCGCAAAGACGCTGACCCTGGGCGGCCTGATCCAGACTCTCCAGGCCTTCGGCCAGGTCCAGGACGGGCTGTCCTGGTTCGTCGACGCCTACACGACGATTGCCGACTGGAAGGCGACCGTCGACCGTCTCACCGGCTTCCGCCGCAGCATCGAGGCGGCCAGAACCCAGGCCCAGTTGACCGAGATCGACGTCGCGCCCCATGCCCAGGACGACCTCGCCGTCGCCTCCGTCCAGCTCGCCTTGCCCGATGGCCAGCCGCTGCTCGAGGGCCAGGATCTCTCCGTCCGCCCCGGCGACCGGCTGCTGCTGACCGGCCCGTCCGGCGCCGGCAAGTCGACGCTGTTCCGCGCCCTGGCCGGCATCTGGCCCTTCGGCCGGGCGCAGATCCGCATCCCGCAGGACGCCAAGGTGCTGTTCCTGCCGCAGCGGCCCTACCTGCCTCTGGGCACGCTGCACGCCGCCGTCGCCTATCCGGCCAAGCCCGAGGAGGTCTCCGCCGAGACGGCGACCGAGGCGCTGCGCGCGGTCGATCTCGGCCATCTCGTGCCGGCGCTGGAGCAGGAGGAGTCCTGGGCCCGCCGCCTGTCGCCGGGCGAGCAGCAGCGCCTGGCGGTAGCCCGGGCGGTCCTGGCCAGGCCGGACTGGCTGTTCCTCGACGAGGCGACCAGCGCGCTGGATGAGGCGACCGAGCAGCGGATGTTCGCGCTGCTGCGCGACCGGCTGCCCGGCACCACCTGGCTGACCATCTCGCACGACCCCAAGGTCGCCGCCTTCCACAATCGCCGCTGGCGGATCGAGAAGGAAGGCTCGGCCCCCGGACGCCTGGTCGAGGCGCCGGCCGCCGCCGTGGCCTGAGGGAACCGAAGGCAGTCACAGCGTAGGTTGGGTTCGCGGCCGCGAACCCAACACCCATGCGGTCGCGCCATGTTGGGTTCGCCCTTGCGAACCCAACCTACATCCATATTTAAGAATTGACTTATTTAAGAACTAGCTTCATAAGGGACTCATGAACGCCTTCGCTGCTCTCGCCGACCCCACCCGGCTTCGGATCGTGGAGATGCTGGCGCAGGGGGAGCGCAGCGCCGGCGACATCGCCGCCCAGTTCGCGATGAGCGGACCGGCGGTCTCCCAGCACCTGAAGGTGCTGCGGGAGGCCGGGCTGATCGCCGTCCGGGCCGAGGCGCAGCGGCGCATCTATGCGCTCGACCGCAATGGCTTCGATGCGATGGAGCAATGGCTGAGCCGCGTCCGCCGCTTCTGGGGCGGCCGGCTGGACGAGCTGGAGCGGCAGCTGCGCGCCGCCCCCGACACGGGAGAGACGTCATGAGCGAGTACGGCACCATCATCGCCCCGGGCGCGATTCGGTTCGAACGGCTGCTGCCGGGCCCGATCGAACGGGTCTGGGCCTATCTGACGGAGTCCGAGAAGCGCGGGCTCTGGCTGGCCAAGGGCGCGGTCGAGCCCCGCGCCGACGGCCAGGTGGAGCTGCATTTCCTGCATTCCGAGCTGTCGCCGCTGCCGGACGAGATCCCGGCCAAGTACAAGTCGCTGGAGAAGGGCGCCAGTTCCACCGCCCGGGTGACGCGCTGGGAGCCGCCGCGCCTCCTGAGCCACAGCTGGCCCGGGCCGGCCGGCCAGGAGTCGGAGGTGACCTTCGAGCTGACGCCGCAGGGCGAGGATGTGCTGCTGGTGCTGACCCACCGCCACCTCGGGGCGGAGAAGATGGCGAGCGCCGCCGGCGGCTGGCACACCCATCTCGGCATCCTGGTCGACCGGATGCATGGCCGGGTGCCGCAGCCCTTCTTCATCACTCACACGCCGCTGGAGGCCGAGTACGAGAAGCGCATCGCCTCGGCCCGATGATCCCGACGGAGGACATGACCATGACCGCGACCTTCGCCGGCGGCCGCAACATCGCACTGAAGGTGCCGCCGCACCAGTACGACGCCACCGTCCGCTTCTACCGCGACGTGATCGGCCTGAAGCCGCTGGACAACCACCCGCCGGCGGTCGGTTTCGAATTCGGCGCCAACCAGCTGTGGATCGACCGCGTCGACGCCCTCAGCCAGGCCGAGCTGTGGCTGGAGATCGTGGCCGACGACGTGCCGCAGGCGGCCGGGCATCTCGCCGCCTCCGGGGTGGCCCGGCGCGACGAGATCGAGCGCCTACCGGAGGGCTTCGACGGCTTCTGGATCTCGGATCCCGTCGGGATCATCCACATCGTTTCGGGGAAGCGCAGCCAGTATTGAGGCCACGTCGTAGGCTGGGTTCGCGACTGCGAACCCAGCACTGGTCCGGGCTGCGCGATGTCGGGTTCGCTAACGCGAACCCAACCTACATTCGCGGCTCCGTCGTCAGCGGCAGCAGCCTTGCGTGCGACGCCTCCAGCAGCCGCGCCATCGCCGCGGCCGCGGCCTCCGGCTCGCGGCCGATGATCGCGGTGCGGACCGCGTCGTGCAGCGCCACGTCCTCGCTCGGCCGGGCGGCGTGGCGCTGCAGCATCTCCGAAGACACCCGCAGCGCCGACTTCACCGCCGCGCCGATGGTCACGAACAGGCCGTTATGCGAAGCGGTGATGATGGCCAGGTGGAATTCGAGCGCCGCTTCGGACGACGCCTTCACCGGCTGCTTTTCGTCATAGGCACGGGCCAGCTCGTGGAAATGGCGCTCGATCGCGGCATGGTCCTCGGCCGTGCCGTCGCGCGCCGCCAGGAACGATGCCCGCGGCTCGAAGCATTGCCGCATCTCGTAGATGTCCTCGACGATCTTGGCGTCGAACTGCGCCTGCAGGCGCCAGGCCAGCACGTCGCGGTCCAGCAGGTTCCATTCGCCGAAGGGCAGCACCCGCGTGCCGGTCTTCGGCGACACCTCGATCAGCCGCTTGCCCGCCAGGCTCTTGATCGCCTCGCGCAGGGTGGTCCGGCTGACGCCGTAGGTCTGGCACAGCTCGCTCTCGATCGGCAGCGCGTCGTTCGGCCGGAACTCGCCGGATACGATGCGCATGCCCAGGCTGTTCGATACCTGGGCGCTCATCGTCCCGACCAGCACCATCTCGCGTTCCAGCATCAGACCGTCTCCACCCTTCCCCTTTTATCGAACAGGCCGGGGAAGCCCCGGTTGACAAAACCCGTCGATCGCCCCGATGATCGAATCATATGATAATACCATTGGGGAGGAAATGGCGTGGCCGACATCGAGATCCGGGATGTCAGCAAGCGCTTCGGGCCGGTGACGGTGTTCGACGGCCTGTCGCTGTCGGTCGAGTCGGGCGAGTTCATGGTCTTCCTGGGACCGTCGGGCTGCGGCAAGTCCACCCTCTTGCGCATGATCGCGGGGCTTGAGAGCGTCGACGGTGGCGAGATCCGCATCGCCGGCACCCGGGTCGACACCCTGCCGCCGGGCGCCCGCCGGGTAGCGATGGTGTTCCAGCACTACGCCCTGTACCCCCATATGACGATCTTCGAGAACATGGCGTTCGGGCTGCGCAACATCGGCCTGAAGCAGCCGGAGATCGAGCAGCGCGTCCTGGCGGCCGCCCGGACGCTGGAGATCGAGGAGCTGCTGCAGCGGAAGCCGGGCCAGCTGTCCGGCGGCCAGCGCCAGCGCGTCGCCATCGGCCGCGCCATCGTCAAGGAGCCGCGGGCCTTCCTGTTCGACGAGCCGCTGTCGAACCTGGACGCGGCGCTGCGCGTGCGCACCCGGGTCGAGCTGGCACGGCTGCACCGCCGGCTGCGCGCCACCATGATCTTCGTCACCCATGACCAGGTCGAGGCGATGACGCTGGCCGACCGCATCGTGGTGATGAACGAGGGCCGGATCGAGCAGGTCGGCACCCCGATGGAGATCTACACCCGGCCGGCCACGAAATTCGTCGCCCGCTTCGTCGGCGTGCCGGCGATGACCTTCCTCGACGCCACCGTCATCGGCGAACAGGGCGGCGCCGTGCTGCGCCTGCCGGACGGGACCGAGCTGCGCACCCCGGTGCCGGCCGACGGGCTGCCGGCGCACCAGCCGATCACGCTGGGCCTGCGGGCCGAGGCGGTGCGGATCGACCGCCAGGGCGGCATGCAGGGCACGGTCGAGGTGGTCGAGCGGCTGGGCGACCGCACCCATCTGCATGTCCGGCTGCAGGACGGGTCGACCCTGATCGCCGAGGATGCCGGGCTGAGCGGCGTCGCGGTCGAGGATCGGGTGGCGCTGCGGATCGACCCGGCCGCCGTCCACCTGTTCGGCGCCGATGGCGTCGGCCGCCACGCTGTCGTGTGAGGAGGGGCGCGTGAGGAGGACATGGTGACCGACGCCGCCACTGCCGCCGGCCGCACCGTCGAACGGGCACGCCGACTGGGCAGCGCCCGGATCGGGCCGGACTGGCGCAACGCCGGCTTCGTCCTGCCCTTCCTGATCGTCTATCTGGTGCTGCTGGTCTGGCCGCTGTTCGACGGCATCTGGATCAGCCTGCAGAAGTTCGACATGTTCGACGGCACCGGCGCCTATGCCGGCTTGGCCAACTACAAGCGCCTGTTCGCCGACAGGATCTTCCTCGGCGCGGTCTGGAACACGGTGCTGTTCGTGCTGATGACCGTGCCGGCCTTCGTCGTCATCGGCCTGGTCCTGGCCCTGGCGCTGAACCGGCCGACTCGGGCTGCCGCCGCGCTGCGCGCCACCTTCTTCGCCACCTCGGTGCTGTCGGTCACCATCGTCACCATCGTCTGGAAGATGGTGTACCTGCCGGACCGCGGCCTGCTGACCAATGTCCTGGCCCTGTTCGGGCAGGCGCCGATCCCGATCCTGAGCGACCCGGCCCTGGCCCTGCCCGGCATCGCCGCCGCCACGGTGTGGTGGGGCATCGGCCTGCCGATGATGCTGTTCCTGGCGGCGCTGCAGCAGATCCCGCGCGAGCTGTACGAGGCCGCGGCGCTGGACAGCGCCGGCCGCTGGCGGTCGTTCCGGCACATCACCCTGCCCTCGATCCGGCGGACCGTGGTGCTCGTCGCCGTGGTCGAGATCGTCTACCAGTTCCAGCTGTTCGGGCAGTCCTACCTGCTGACCCGCGGCGGGCCGAACAACGCCTCGCGCCCGATCGTGCAGTTCATCTACGAGCAGGGCTTCCGCAACTGGGATCTGGGCTACGCCGCCGCGGCGTCCGAGGTGCTGTTCGGGCTGATGCTGATCGCCGCCATGGCGCAATACCTGCTGACCCGCCGGAGGGCCGAGGGATGACCGCCATCGCGACGGCGCAGCCGCGGCAGGGCATGGTCGGCCGCAGCCTGGGCGACCGGCTGGTCCTGTGGGCCGTCATCCTGCTCGCCGTCATCTGGGTGGTTCCGGTGGCCTGGATCACCGGCCTGTCCTTCAAGCCCAACAGTGAGCTGATGACCAGCACCGGCACGCTGTTCCGGGCGCCCTACACGCTGAAGAACTACACCGACATCCTCGCCAATTCCGGCGTGTTCCGCTGGGTGCTGAACAGCGTGGTCGTGTCGCTGGGCCAGACCGTGGGCGTGCTGATACTGGCGTCCCTCGCCGGCTACGGCTTCGCCCGCGCCCAGTTCCCCGGCCGCGGCCTGGTCTTCGCGCTGGTGCTGATCGGCCTGGCCGTGCCGGAGCAGGCGGTGATCATCGCCCGCTTCCAGATGTTCAACGACCTGAAGATCCACAACTCCTATCTCGGCCTGATCCTGCCGCATCTGTCGGCGCCCTTCGGCGTCTTCCTGATGACGCAGTACTTCAAGGCGATCCCGCGCGAGCTGGACGAGGCGGCGCTGCTGGACAACGCCTCGCGCCTGAAGACCTTCTGGCGCGTGCTGCTGCCGCTGACCGTGCCGGCCCAGGCGACGCTGGGGATCTTCACCTTCCTCAGCTCCTGGAACGACTATCTGTGGCCGCTGATCTCGGCGACCAAGCCCGAGATGTTCACCCTGACCGTCGGCCTGGCCTCGACCCAGACCAACTTCGCCCAGTCCGAGGGCTTGGGCTACCTGATGGCGCAGTCGGTCTTCGCCGGGCTGCCCGTGCTGATCGTCTACCTGTTCTTCCAGAAATACATCGTCACGGCCGTCGCCGGCGCCGCCGTCCGCTGAGGCGCGCGGCAGAAACGGCCGGAACCAAGGAGGGAGAGCCATGAGAAGCCGCTTTGCTTTGGCCCTGGCGGGGCTGGTCCTGGCCACAGGCCCCGTCTGGGCGCAGGACAAGACCGAGATCTCGCTGTCGCGCTTCTTCGGCGCCTGCGAGGCCGACTATGCCGATGTCACCGACGTCGCCAAGGCGCATGGCGAGTGCGGCATCATCACGGCGCTGATCAACAAGTTCAACGCCGAGAGCCCGGACGTCCACGTCAAGGTCGACATCGTCGAATGGCCCGGCTACGACCAGCTGACCGCCCGGCTGCGCTCCGACGACCCGCCGACCATCTCGGTGATGCACGAGGCGGTGATCAGCGACTACGCCTCGCGCGACCTGCTGGAGCCGCTGGACGAGGACTTCAAGGCCGCCGGCATCGACATCTCCGACTTCACCGAGGCGGCCAGGACCGGGGTGACCAAGGACGGCAAGATCTACGCCCTGCCCTTCGACACCCACACCTGGCTCTGGCACATCAACCTGAACCTGTTCAAGCAGGCCGGGCTCGTCAGCGACGACGGCAAGCCGATCCTGCCGAAATCGCCGGAGGAGCTGCTGGCCCAGGCCAAGCAGTTCAAGGAGAAGACCGGCAAGCCCTATTTCGTGCAGGCGACGGTGAACGAGCAGGCGAACTACGCCCGCACGCTCTACACCCTCTTGTACCAGCAGAACTCCGACTTCTTCGCCGACCCGACCCAGATCAAGCTGCAGACGCCCGAGGCGCGCAACGCGGTCGAGCTGTTCAAGACCATCTACCAGGGCGGCGACACCACCAAGGACCAGGACTATGCCGCGTCGACGGCCGGCTTCGCCCAGGGTGACGGCGGCGTCTACATCATGGGCACCTGGCTGATCGACAGCTACAACGAGGAGGCGGCCAAGCCCGGCGGCGCGTTGAGCAACGGCTACACCGTCGTGCCCTTCCCCCAGCTCTACGGCAACGCCAAGGTCTGGGCCGACGGCCACAGCTGGGTGGTGCCCAGGGCCGGGCTGGACGACGCCAAGCGCAAGGCCGCGGTCAAGGTGCTGAAGTTCCTGTGGGACAACGACTTCGAATGGGCGCGGACCGGCCATCTGCCGGTGCGGACCTCGGTCGCCACCAGCCAGGCCTTCCTCGACCTGCCGCACCGCAAGGACATCGTCAGTCTGACCAAGGACGGCACCGCCCTGCCCCAGGCGGTGAAGCGCCAGTTCGGGCTGCAGGAGATCCTGACCGAGGAGTTCAACGCCGCGGCCCAGGACCAGAAGACCGTCGACCAGGCGCTGGCCGACGCGGAGAGCCGCGTCAACGAGCTGCTGGCCAACGCCCGCTGACCCTTCCCGGCCGCGCCATCCGGCGCGGCCGATCCTTCCACCATCCGATCGAGACCATCGACCCATGATCTCCGCACGGCTCACCGTCGACCGCGACTTCGTCCTCTCCGACCTCGACCGCCGCGTCTTCGGCGCCTTCGTCGAGCATATGGGCCGCTGCGTCTATGGCGGCATCTACGAGCCCGGCCACCCGACCGCCGACGCCCGCGGCTTCCGCGGCGACGTGCTGGAGCTGACCCGGGAGCTCGGGCCCACCATCATCCGCTACCCCGGCGGCAACTTCCTGTCCGGCTACGACTGGGAGGACGGGGTCGGGCCGGTGGAGCAGCGGCCGGTGCGGCGCGACCTGGCCTGGTCCTCGACCGAGACCAACCGCTTCGGCACCAACGAGTTCATGGACTGGGCCCGCGCCGCCGGGGTCGAGCCGATGCTGGGCGTCAATCTCGGCACCCGCGGGCCGGACGAGGCGCGCCGCTTCCTGGAATACTGCAACCACGCCGGCGGCTCGGCCCTGTCGGACCTGCGCCGGTCGCATGGCCATGAGGCGCCGCACGACGTCAAGTTCTGGTGCCTGGGCAACGAGATGGACGGCCCCTGGCAGATCGGCGCCAAGACCGCCGAAGAGTATGGCCGGGCGGCGCTGGAGACGGCCAAGGCGATGCGCTGGGTCGACCCGACCATCCAGCTCGCCGCCTGCGGCTCGTCCCACCGCAACATGGCGACGTACGGCGCCTGGGAATACGAGGTGCTGGACCACTGCTACGACCAGGTCGACTTCATCTCGCTGCACACCTACTTCAACAACAACGCCGATTCGGCGCCGGAGTATTTCGGCGTGATCGAGCTGATGGACGCCTTCATCAAGGAGGTGGCGGCGATCTGCGACGCGGTCGGCGCCAAGCGCCGGTCGCGCAAGAAGATCATGCTGTCCTTCGACGAGTGGAACGTCTGGTACAAGACCCACAAGATCGAGCATATGCGCAAGCCGGGCTGGCCCGAGGCGCCGCATCTGATCGAGGAGGTCTACAATGCCGAGGACGCGCTGATCGTCGGCGGCGCGCTGATCGCCCTGATGAACAATGCCGACCGGGTGAAGACCGCCTGCATCGCCCAGCTGGTCAACGTGATCGGCCCGATCATGACCGAGACCGGCGGCGCGGCCTGGCGCCAGACCATCTTCCACCCCTTCGCCCTGGCCGCCCGGCACGGTCACGGAAGGGTGCTGCAGGCCAAGGTCGAGTCGCCGGGCTACGCCGCCGTGTCCTGGCCGGAGATCCCGTATCTCTACGCCACCGTGGTCGACAACCCGGCCGACGGCACCACGACGGTCTTCGCACTCAACCGCAGCCTGTCCGACCCGATGGACCTCGATGTCACTCTGCGCGGCCTGGGCGCCGACCGCCGGCTGGTGGAGGCGACCGAGATCCACCACGCCAACCTGAAGGCGGTGAACACCAAGGAGGCGCCGGACACCGTGGCCCCGGCGGCGAATCCCGACGTCTCGATCGACGGCGAGCGGCTGCGGGCGAAGCTGAAGCCGGCCTCCTGGAACGTGATCGTGACCCGCAGCGCGCCGCGGGCGTAGCCTGGGCCGGACGGGGCCGCGACTCTCGGCTTGACGCCAAGCGTGCGGCCCCTTATACGAACGCCCTCGTCCCGGCAGCAATGCCGGGCCATTGTTTTTGACCGTGTTTCGAGGATAGACCCATGGCGCGACGCTGCCAGGTGACCGGCAAGGGCGTGATGAGTGGCAACAATGTCAGCCACGCCAAGAACAGGACCCGTCGGCGCTTCCTGCCGAACCTGCAGACCACCTCGCTGGTCTCGGAGGTTCTCGGCGTGTCGGTGCGCCTGCGCCTGACCACCAATGGCATCCGCACCATCGAGCATCGCGGCGGCCTCGACGGCTATCTCGCCGGCGCCCCGGACTCGGCCCTGGACGCCGAGCTGCGCGGCCTGAAGCACCGCATCATCAAGGCCCAGGCCGCCGCCCAGGCGGCCTGATCGACCCAGGCCTCGGCGCGGCTCCGCCGCGCCTCGCGTGAAAAGCCCGCCCACGGTCGCGGGCTTTTTTCGTTGCCGCCTGCGGGCATTGCGGACAGGCCGATGTTCCCGTAACGCTCTCACTCGAAAACAACGAGGGGGACCGCCATGGGGATCACGCTCTATTCCGGGCCGCTGAGCCTGTTCTCGCGCAAGGTCGAGATCGCGCTGGCCGAGAAGGGCCTGGCGCATGAGCGGATCATGGTGCCCTTCACCCAGACCGAGGGCTACCGGCCGAAGCACCCGGCGGTGCTGGCTGCCAACCCCAAGGGCCAAGTGCCGGTGCTGGTCGACGGCGACCTCACCCTGTTCGATTCGACGGTGATCCTCGACTATCTCGAGGACGCCTATCCGACGCCTCCGCTGTTTCCGCACGGCGCCGCCGGCCGCGCCCGCTGCCGCCTGGCCGAGCTGGAGGCCGACGAGATCGTGATGCCGGACGTCCGGCCGCTGATGCATCGCAGCGAACCGCCCGATCCGGCCCGGCGCGAGGCGCAGGAGGTCGGCGCCCGCAAGGCGGAAGAATCGCTGCGCGGCCATTGGCGCCGGCTGGACGGCCGGCTGGCCGGGCACGCCTTCCTGTTCGACGCCCTGACCGTCGCCGACATCGCCTTGTTCATGACCGTGCTGTTCGCCCTGCGGCTGCACGGTCCGCGGCTGGACGGGTTCCCAGCCCTGGCCGCGTGGTACGAAAGCCTCTCCGCCCGCCCGGCCTTTGCCAAGGTCCTTGCCGAGGTCGCCGCCGCCGACCGCGAGCTGTCGCCGCATCTGTTCGACGCGTAGGTCGGCCCCCCAGCGCTTTTGCACCGACTTTTATCCCCCTCCTCTTGCGGGAGGGCATCTATAGATCGAGGACGGCGAAGCCTTCCGCATCCGCGGCGGCGTCAATCCGGCGAGGTCGCGGCGGCAGGGGCGGCCGGCGCCGCGGCGTCAGGATCCCGCACCGCCCGCAGGTCGCGGATGAACAGGCAGCCGAGCCCGGCGGCGATGCAGGCGGCGGCGCTGAGGCCGATCACCGCCGCCGGCGGCAGCACGGTCAGCAGTGCCCCGCCGGCCCCGACCCCGAGCGGCGAGACGGTCAGCAGGATGGTGCGCCGGGCGGCGAAGGCGCCGGCCAGGCGGCGCGCCGGCACCCGCCGCTGGATCACCGAGGCCTCGAGCGCGAGATAGGGTCCCCAGGCGACGCCGCCGAGCAGCATGATCGCGATCGCCGCCGGCAGGCTGTCGACCAGCACCAGCGGCGCGATGACCAGGCCGAAGGCGACGACGGTGAGCGCATTCATCAGCCCCGGGCCGCGACGGGACAGCGGCTTCACCAGCAGCAGGCCGGCCAGGGCGCCGATGCCGAAGGCGGCCCACAGCGCGCCGAAGCCGGCGGCGCCGGTGTGCAGCCGGTCGCGCGCGAAGGCGGCCAGCGCCGGCTCCAGCGGGCCGTAGGCGACCCAATAGACGATGCCGAGACACAGCAGCGCCCGCAGCGCCGGATCGGTCAGCAGCGGCCGGAAGCCCAGCCAGCCGCCGGAATCATCCGGCTCTGCCGTCTCTGCAGGCGCCCTCGCCGGCAGCCCGGCCGCGATCAGACCGGCGGCCAGCAGAAGGGCGACCGGCACCGCCACCGCGACCGCCCCGCCCATCGCCGCGGCCAGCACGCCGCCCAGCGCCGGGCCGAAGATGTAGGGCAGCTGGTCGCCCACCGACAGCAGGCCGTTGGCGCCGGCCAGGCCGCGGCCGCCTGCCAGCGTCGGCAGCAGCGCCCGCGACCCGGCATAGGTGAAGGGCGACAGCGCCCCGGCCGCGGCGACGGCGAGGAAGATGACGGTGAGGTCCAGCCCGCCCGCCAGCTGCAGCAGCGGCACCGCCGACAGACAGAGGGCACGGGCGAGATTGTCCACCAGCATCAGCCGGGCGGCGCCGAAACGGTCGAGCAGCCAGCCCGCCAGCGGCCCGGCCACGATCGCCGGAATCTGATGCACCAGCACCACCATCGCGGCCATGGCCGGCGCGCCCGAGTCCTCCAGCACGAACCACAGCAGCGCGATCAGCATGAACTGGTCCGCCGTCGTCGCCAGCAGCAGAACGGCCGTCAGCCGAGTCACGGGGGAGATCGTCATGGCGTCACTCCGGCGGCGCGGTGCGGTCGATCGGGCAGTCGTGACCGCAGGCCGGCCAATCGCACCACCGGCAGCCCCGGTCGGCCTCCGCCCGGCTGCGGCGCGGCGCAGCGAGCATCGCGTCCATCAGCCGCGCGAGATGGTCGCGATCCTCGGGGGCGAGCGGGGCGATCAAGGCGTCCAGCGCGCAGCGCCGGGCATAGAGCAGGCGCCGCACCGCGGCATCGCCGGCCGGGGAAAGGGCGAGCTGGACTTCCCGCCCGGAGCGGGAGCGGAGCATCAGCCCCTCCCGTTCCAGCCGGTCGACCAGCCGGACGGCGCCGGAATGGGTCAGCGCCAGCCGCCGCCGCAGCCAGTCGAGGCTGCGGCCTGGGTTGTGCGCGACCAGCACAAGCGCCTCGCAAGCTCGTTCATCGAGCGACAGCGCCGTCCGTGCCGCCGTCACGGCATCGGTCACCGCCAGCCCGAGGGCGCCGAGGAGGTTCGTAGCGTATGAGTCGCTCATATGAGCGGAACATGAGTCGGCGGGACCAGGTTCCGCCCGGCCGGGCTCAGCGCCGCACCACCGGATCCGGCGAGAAGCGGGCCTGGCGAGGGTCGAGCTCATGGCCCTGCCGCTCGGTCAGCAATCCGTACAGCTCCGGCCGCCTTCCGCGGATCCAGCGCCGGCCGGTGGAGAGCGGCAGCAGGTCGAGGTCGAGATCGGCGACGACCATGGCGTCGTCGGCCACGCCGGTCTCGGCCAGGATGCGGCCATAGGGGTCCAGCACCATGGCATTGCCGGTGCGCACCTCGCCGTCATCCTCGCCGACGCCGTTGCTGAACAGCAGGAACAGGCCGTTGTCATGCGCCCGCGCCGGCAGCCAGCGCATCAGCCAGCCGCGGCCCTTCGGCCCAGCGAACTCGGCCTCGATCGCCGCCGGCTCCTCGCGCCGCCGGTGCCACAGCGCCGGGTCGATCAGCCCCATGGCGTGCGGGCTGCGCGAGGCGCAGCCGCCGGTCTGGTGCGGCGCCAGCAGGATCTCGGCGCCCAAAAGCGCCGTGGCCCGGGCATTCTCCACCAGGTTGTTGTCCCAGCAGATCAGCACGCCCAGCCGCACGCCCCACGGCGTGTCGAACACGGTGTAGCGGCTGCCGCTGGCGATGTGGTCGTTCTCGAAGGCGTGCAGCTTGCGATGGCAATGCACCGATCCGTCCGGCAGGCAGACGGCGTAGGAATTGGTGAAGCGGCCGTCGCCGCCCGCCTCGACCAGCCCGGCGCCGATCGCCATGCCGTGCTGCATCGCCAGCGCGCGAACCGCCTGCACCGACGGCCCGTCCGGCACCGGCTCGGCCAGGGCGGCGATGGCGTCGCGGCCCAGGTTGCGGACATGCCAGTAGCCGGTGACGCACATCTCCGGGAAGGCCAGGATCTTCACCCCTTCCGCCGCCGCGGCTTCGGTGAAGTGGCGGATGCGGGACAGGTTGTACGGCTTGTCGCCGGCCCGGTGGCGGAACTGGACGGTGGCGGCGCGCAGCAGGGTCATCACGGCCTCGCGGGATGTCGGGGACGCGAGTCTAGCTGCCGAGGGGCCTGTGCATGGACTATCATCCCTGCACCATGCCCGATCGAAACCGCACAACACTGGACTGGGACGATGTCCGCTACGCCGTCGCGCTGGCCCGGCACGGCAGCCTGTCCGCCACCGCCCGGGCGCTGGGCGTGAACCACGCCACCGTGTCGCGCCGGCTGGATGGGCTGGAGCGGGCGCTGGGCCGGCCGATCTTCGACCGCCGCCCCGACGGCTACCGGCCGAACTCGGCCGGCTTATCGGTGCTGGCCGAGGCCGAGGCGATGGAGGCCGGGGCGATGGCCCTGCTGCGCCGGCTCGACCGGGTCGAGGACGGTCCGGCCGGGCCGGTGCGGCTGACCACCGCACGGTCGCTGGCGCTGGGCTTCCTGATCGACCGGCTGGACGGGCTGCGCCGCCGCCATCCGGGCATCGAACTGGAGCTGGTGCTGGAGACGCGGATCACCAGCCTGGCCCGGCGCGAGGCCGAGATCGCCCTGCGCCTGGGCCGGCCGGCGGACAGCGCCCTGGTCGGAAAGCGGGTGGCGGCCATCGCCTATCGCGCCTATGCGTCGCCCACGGTGGCGGCCGAGGCGGAGGCGGGCGGCACCCCGCCTCTGATCGGTGACGAGGACGGCGGATCCGAGGCCGCCTGGCTGGCGCGGCGCCACCCCGGCCGCCCGATCGCCTTCCGCTGCGACAGCCAGATGGCGCAGGCCGCCGCTGCCCGCGCCGGCTGGGGCGTGGCGTTGCTGCCGCGCTTCCTGGGCGACCCCGATCCCGGGCTCGCGCCGGTCGCGCTCGACGCCCTGCCGCCGCCGCGCGAGATCTGGCTGCTGATCCGCCCCGACCTGGCCGAGGTGCCACGGGTGCGGGCGGTGGCCGACGCGCTGGCCGGGCTGTTCCGCGAGAACCGGGCGCTGTTCGGCTAGGTTCGGACCACGCCCCGCAGCAGCGCCGCGACGGCCAGCGCCAGCACGCCCGCCACGGCAACCGGGATCGCCGCCGCCGGCCAGCCCGCGGCGTCGACCACGCCGCCGACCGCGACCGGGCCGATCACCTGGCCGAGATTGCTGCCCTGCATGGTCAGGCCGAGCGTCATCGGCCCGAGCCTCGGCTTCGGCGCCACCAGCGCCGCGGCCCCCAGCACCGTGGCCGGCAGCAGCCCGCCGACACCGGAGAACAGGACGCAGAGCAGGAACACCACCGTCGGCGGCAGGGCCAGGGCGAAGACGGCGATGCCGGACGCAGTCATGACGGCAGCAGCGATGGCGATCAGCGCCCAGCGGGCCGCGCCGCGCCCGAGCAGCAGGCCGGCGGCCAGGTTGCCCAGGACATTGGCGCCGACCGCGACGGCGCTGAGCGCCCCGGCCGCGGCGACGGTCACGCCCATCCGCTCCATCAGCAGCACCGGCAGGAAGCTGGCGAGGGCGAAGTAGAGCAGGCTGTACAGCACGAAGGCCGAGGCCAGCAGCAGCGGCCCGCGCGAGGTCGCGGTCAGCGCCGCGTCGCGGCCTATTCCGCGCCAGGACAGGTGGTCGTCGCTGGCGGACCCCGCCCGGACGGCGATGAGCAGCAGCAGGACGAAGGCGCCGGCCAGAATGGCATTGGCCAGCCAGAACGGCCGCCATCCCGCGAGCGAGGCGCCGAGCAGCAGGGCGATCGCCATGCCGGCCGGCATGAAGGCGCTCCAGATCCCGAAAGCGAGGTCGCGATCCTCCGCCGCGACGATCCGCTGCAGCAGGGCCGGCGCCGCGACCACGATCAGGAGGAAGCCCAGCCCCTCGAGAATCCGGGTGCCGAGCAGCAGCGGGAAGCTTCCCGCCGCCGCACCGGCCGCGCTGCCCAGCGCCAGGGCGGCGAGGCCGAGCGCCAGCAGCCGGCGGTCGCCGAACCGGGCCACCGCCGCGCCGGCCGGGATGCCGCCGGCCACGCCCAGCAGGGCGAAGACCGACATGATCCAGCCGGCCGCCTCCAGCCCCAGGCCGAACTCGGCGCGCAGGGCCGGCAGGGCGATGGCGCCCTTGCCGACCTGCAGCGCCGCGACCACGCCGGAGGCGACGACCACGGCCACCGCGACCCAGCGGGTCGGCGGCGCCTCGGCCCGTGCGAGCGCTGCGATCACGCCGCGGACTCCAGGATCGGCCGGCAGCTCTGGATCGCACGGGTCCAATGGACCAGGCGCCGCAGCATCCGGGCCACGATCGCCCGTGTCGGCCCATCGACCAGCCGCAACTGGTCATCGAATTTTCCGGCGGCCTGGCTGACGAAGATCTCCGGCTGGTTCAGCACATGCAGGCCGGTGGTGATCGCCACGTCGCGCAGATGCAATTGCGCCCGCACCGTGCCCATCCCGACCGAAGCGCCGAGGATCGCCGCCGGCTTGCCGGCCAGCACCGAGGCACCGTAGGGACGGGAGGCCCAGTCGATGGCGTTCTTCAACGCCGGCGCGATCGAATAGTTGTATTCCGGCACGGCCAGCAGCAGCGCGTCGGCTGCCGCGATCTTCGCGTGCAGGTCCTGCACCGAAGGCGGGAAGCCCCGCGCCTCGACATCCTCGTCGAAGAACGGCAGGTCGTTCAGCGGGCGGATCTCCAGCGTGGCGTCCGCCGGCAGCAATTCGCCCGCCGCGCGCAGCAGCGCCGTGTTCAGCGACGCCCGCCGCAGGCTGCCCGACAGGCCGAGGATGTGGACCGGGTTCGACATGGCAAGCCCCTTCCGAGTCTGGCCGGCGCCGTCGCCGGCGCCGGATGGAGGGGATTTGGGCAGGAAGCGGCCGAATGCGCATCGGCGAGCTTCGTATGCACCCTATACGATTCCGTATGACCGATCAGGGCGGATTGAGCTCCGGCGCCCGGGCCTTCAGCCCGGCCACGGCGAAGTCGATGAAGGCGCGGATGCGCGGCGAGTCGCGCAGGTCGGCATGCACGCCCAACCGCACCGACTGCACCGGGCAGGACACCGGCGTCTCGATCCGCCGCAGCGCCGGGCGCGCATCGCCCAGCAGCCGTGGCAGGGCGGCCATCGCCAGCCCGGTCTCGGCCGCGGCCATCTGAGATCCCAGGCCGCTGGTGCGCGAGATCACCCGCGCCTGCGGCGCGATGCCGTGCAGCCAGACCGCCTGGGTCGACCGGGCGGCGAACTCGTACATGGTGACCACGGCGTGGCCGGCGCAGCCGGCGGCGAAGTCCGGCGGGCCGTGCCGGTCGAGATAGCCGGGCGTGGCGTAGAGGCCGTAGCCGACCTCCGCCACCTTGCGCTCGATCAGGTCCTCCTGGGCGAAGGCGGCGAAGCGGAAGGCGAGGTCGGCCTCGCGCCGCGACAGGTTGAAGACACGCGGCTCGTTCAAGAGCTCGATCGCCACCAGCGGATGCAGCGCGCCGAACCGCGCGGTGATCGGGGCGACGACATGATCGCCGAACCAGTCCAGGCTGGTGATGGTGATGGCGCCCTGCAGGCCGGTGTCGCGCGCGGCGATCCGGCGCTCCACCGCCAGCGCCCCCTCCTCCATCCGCTGCAGCCCGTCGACCAGCGCGGCGCAGAGCGGCGTCGGGGACAGGCCGCCGGCGGAACGCTCGAACAGCTTGACGCCGATCCGCCGCTCCAGCCCGTCCAGCCGCCGGCTGACTGTCGGCTGGGTGGTGCGCAGGGCCCGCGCCGCGGCGCTGAGCGAGCCGTGCCGGGCCACGGCGAAGGCGATCTTCAGGTCGTCCCAATCCATGGGTGATGGACTCCGACGGGCGGAGTCCATCTATACGAAACCGCATGGATCCTTGGCCAGGGCATCCTAACCGGCCGCGACGGCGCCGTTCAGGTGGAGCGCGAAGCCGCCGGCCTCGGGATCGCCCAGACCGGGGCGAAGCTGCATGCTCGGGATCAGATAGTCGCCGCCATTCTGCTGCCGATAGGGAATCGGCGGGGTGGTCGCGAGCGTCCGCATCCTCTCGCGCAGGCCCTCGGCGACGGTCTCGAAGCCGGCCTCGGAGAGACGATCGACCCGGTAGGCCACGAAGGGCGGCAGCACCTCATAGCCCGGATAGTACAGAATCCCGTGATTGATCGGGAACAGCAGGTCGTCGATCGGCCCGTTGACCCCGCGGGCGGAGTAGTGCTCCTCCCAGCCGCCAGCGGTGACGATCAGCATCGCGCGCTTGCCCGCCAGCGTCCCCTCGCCGTAGCGGTCGCCCCATCGCCGGTCGCTGTGCTCGCCGACGCCATAGGCGAAGCCGTAGGCGAACACCCGGTCGACCCAGCCCTTGAGGATGGCCGGCATGCCGAACCACCAGAGGGGGAACTGGAGGATCAGGGCATCGGCCCACAGCAGCTTCTCGATCTCGGCCTTGACATCCTCGGTCAGCGCATCGGCCTCGAAAGCCGTCTTGGAGGCCGCGACCGCTATGAGCCGCTCACCCGGCGTCAGTGCTGGGAAGTCGGCGCGGTCGACCTCGGACTTCCAGCCTTCGGCATAGAGGTCGGACACCCGCACCTGGTGGCCCTGGGCCTCGAGCTCCTGGACGGCGACGTCGCGGAGCGCGGCGTTGAGCGAACCCGGTTCGGGATGGGCGAAGACAAGCAGGATTTTCATGGTCGGCGATCCTTTCAGAGGGAATCGCCCCTCCAGATGGCCGGCGGACAGCCGATCCGGTATATGTCGGGAATGGATAGGATTGTGCCGATAAATGGATAGGCCGGACGTCACGCTCGAACGCATGCGCAGCTTCGTCCGGGTCGCCGAACGCGGCAGCCTGTCGGCCGTGGCGCGCGAGCTCGGGATCGGCCAGTCGACGGTGACGCGGCATCTGCGGGAGCTGGAGGAGGCCGTCGGCGTGCCCCTGCTCAGCCGGACCACGCGGCGCGTGACCATGACCGACGAGGGCGGCCGCTACTATGCCGACTGCGTCCAGATCCTGCGCCTGGTCGACCAGGCGGGCGACGAGGCGCGGGCGACGCGTGGTGCTGCGGCCGGCACGATCCGGATCTCCTGCACGGCCGCTTTCGGGGTGCTGCATGTCAGCCGGCTGATCTTCGCCTTCCAGGACCAATACCCTGACATCGGCGTCGATCTCAGCCTGACCGACGAGCGCGTCGACCTGGTGCGGGAGGGGGTGGACATCGCGCTGCGCCTCGGCCCGCTCACCGACAGCTCGATGAAGCTGCGGGCCCTCGGCCGGTCCCGGCGGCTCCTGGTGGCGGCGCCGGAGTATCTGGCACAGCAGCGGGGCCGGCCGGCGGTGCCTCAGGACCTGGCCGGCCACGAGGGCATCCGGATGACGAACATCGCCGGCAGCGACACGCTCGTTCTCGAGGGGCCGGGCGGCGAGCGCCATGCGGTGCCCTTCGGCGGGCGGTTCCGGGTCGATCACGGGCTCGCCGCGCGCGAGGCCATGGCCGCCGGCCGCGGCATCGCCCCGGCCCATCGCTGGCTGGTCGACGACCTGCTGACGGCCGGACGGCTGGAGGCGGTGCTGCCGGGCTATGAGCCGCCGCCGGTGCCCCTGAGCCTGCTGATCGTGCCGGAGCGGGCGGGCATCGCCCGGGTCCGGCTGCTGGTCGACTTCCTGGCCGGGCAGGTCGCCGGCCTGCCGGGGATCGAGGCCGGCTGACGGCCTCGCCCGGCGGCGAGGTCCTTACGGGCAGGGGTTCGAGTAGACGGCGTGGATCGACTCGATGCCCTGGATCACCTCGGGCGGCAGCGCGATCTCGGCCGCGGCGATGTTGGTGCGCAGATGATCCATCGACGTGGCGCCGATGATCACCGAGGTCATGAACGGCCGCGACAGGGCATAGGCGATCGCCATCTGCGCCGGGTCAAGCCCATGCTCGCGCGCCAGGGCGATGTAGCGCCTGGTCGCCGGCTCGGCGTTCGGCGTGTCGTAGCGCGACTTCCGGCCGTCGATGGCGCGGCGCGATCCCGGCGGCACCTGGCCGTCGAGATACTTGCCGGTCAGCGTGCCGGCGGCCAGCGGGGCGTAGCCGAGCAGACCGATCTGCTCGCGATGGGCGCATTCGGCGAGGCCCACCTCGAAGCTGCGGTTCAGCAGGTTATAGGGGTTCTGGATCGAAACCGGGCGCGGCAGGCCGAGGCGATCCGACGCCTCGACGAAGCGCATCAGGCCCCAGGGCGTCTCGTTCGACAGGCCGACATGGCGGATGCGGCCGGCCTTCACCTCCTCGGCCAACGCCGCCAGCGTCTCTTCCGGCGCGACGAAGTCCTCGGCCGCGTCATGGGCGTAGCCGAGCTTGCCGAAGCTGTTGACCGAGCGGTTCGGCCAGTGCAGCTGGTACAGGTCGATCCGGTCGGTGCGCAGCCGCTTCAGGCTGGCCTCGACCGCCGCCTTGACGTTCTTGGCGTCGAGCCGCGGCTTGCCGTCGCGGATATAGTTCAGATGCGCGCCGGGGCCGGCGATCTTGGAGGCCAGGACCACCTGGTTGCGCCTGCCGGTCTTCGCGAACCAGCTGCCGATGATCTCCTCGGTCCGGCCGTAGGTCTCGACGGTCGGCGGCACGGCATACATCTCGGCCGTGTCCCAGAAGGTGACGCCGCGGTCGAGCGCGTAGTCCATCTGGGCATGGCCCTCAGCCTCGGTGTTCTGCCGCCCCCAGGTCATGGTGCCGAGGCAGATCGCGGTGACGTCGAGGCCGGTGCGGCCGAGCGGACGCTGTTCCATCAGGGGCTCCGGGAGCGGATCGTGATTGGTCGGACGATTTGGCTATAGCCGGAAACGCCGCCGGACGGAACCGCGATGCGGCCTCAGCCCGTCTTCGCCAGGCCGCTCGACCGGATCAGCTCGACAACGGCAGGCGTGATGCGCTCGACGATCGCCTTCACGCCCGCGGCGTTGGGGTGCATGCCGTCGGGCTGGTTCAGCGCCGTGATCGTCGCCACCCCGTCGAGGAAGAAGGGATAGAGCGCCACGCCATGGGCCTCGGCCAGCTCCGGGAAGATCGGGTCGAAGGACGCGGCATAGGCCGGGCCGAGGTTGCGCGCGGCCCGCATGCCGGCCAGCAGGGTCGGGATCTTCTCCTGCCCCAGCCGGGCCAGGATCTTGTCCAGATTGGCCCGGGTCGAGGCCGGATCGACGCCGCGCAGCATGTCGTTGGCGCCGAGCTCGACGATCGCGAGGTCGGGCTTGTCGGCCAGGGCCCAGTCCAGCCGGTCCAGCCCGCCGGCGCTGGTGTCGCCCGAGACGCCGCCGTTCAGCAGCTTCACGTCATGGCCCTTCGCCCGCAGCGCCGACTCGAGCTGCGGGACGAAGCCGTCCGTCTCGTCCAGCCCGAAGCCGGCGGTCAGGCTGTCGCCCAGGACAAGGATGCGGATCGTTCCCGCCTGCGCCGGGACCGGCATCGCGGCGACGGCGCACAGGGCCAGGAGCGCCGCATTGAAAAGGCGCCGCGCGGCGCCATCTGTCCGGAGTCGGGCGAGAGACCACAGGATGGACATGGACGGGACACCTCCTGCACCGCAGGCCGGCTTCGGGGCAGCAGAGGCCGCCCCGCCGAGCATCCGGCTGACCGATGTGCACCTTGAATTGGCGAGCGCGGCCGGCCCCGTCAACATCCTGCGCGGAATCGACCTGTCGGTCGGCGCCGGCGAGGTGGTGTCGATCGTCGGCCCCTCCGGCTCCGGCAAGTCCAGCCTGATGATGCTGATCGGCGGGCTGGAGCGGCCGACCCAGGGCCGGGTCGAGGTCGCCGGGCGCGAGTTGTCGGCCCTGAACGAGGACCAGCTGGCGCTGTTCCGCCGCGACCACGTCGGCATCGTGTTCCAGAACTTCCACCTGGTGCCGACCATGACGGCGCTGGAGAACGTCGCCATCCCGCTGGAGTTCGCCGGCGCGGCCGACGCGTTCGAGCAGGCGGCTGAGCGGCTGCGCGCGGTCGGGCTGGGTCACCGGTTGAGCCACTATCCCGGCCAGCTGTCGGGCGGCGAGCAGCAGCGCACCGCCCTGGCCCGCGCCTTCGCCGCCGACCCCGACGTGATCCTGGCCGACGAGCCTACCGGCAACCTGGATGGCGAAACCGGCCGGCAGGTGATCGAGCTGATGTTCGACCTGTCGCGCCGGCGCGGCGCCACGCTGCTCCTGATCACCCACGACCCGGCTCTGGCGACGCGCTGCGACCGCATCGTCCGGCTGGTCGACGGCCGCATCACCGATGCCGGCCTCGCCCCCTCCGCCGCCCTGGCCCGGCTGAAATGAGCTTCCGCAACGCCGCCCGCCTAGCCCGGCGCGAGCTGCGCGGCGGCCTGAAGGGCTTCCGCATCTTCCTGGCCTGCCTGGCGCTGGGCGTCGGAGCGATCGCCGCGGTGCAGTCGGTCGCCGACGGCATCCGCCGCAGCATCGCCGAGGACGGCCAGGCGATCCTGGGCGGCGACATCGAGCTGCACCGCCTGTACCAGCCGGCGACGGCGGAGGAACGGGCGCAGTTCGAGGCCGCCGGCCGGGTGTCGGAGGTGGTCGAGACCCGCGGCATGGCCCGCAACCCGCAGGACGAGGCGACGACGCTGGTCGAGCTGAAGGCCGTCGACGGCGCCTATCCGCTGTACGGAAGGATGGAGCTGGAGGGCGGCGGCGACCTGCAGGCGGTGCTGGCGCCGCGGGACGGCGTCTGGGGCGCGGTGGCCGACCCGGAGGTGGCGGCGCGGCTGGGCGTGTCGGCCGGCGACAAGATCGCGGTCGGCGATGCGGTGCTGCAGCTGCGCGGTACCATCGCGCGCGAGCCGGACAAGGCCGGCAGCGGTTTTGCCATCGGGCCGCGGCTGATGATCGCCCGCGGGGCGCTGGACGCCAGCGGCCTGATCCAGCCCGGTTCGATGCTGACCTGGGACTACCGTCTCGCCCTGCCGCGCGGCAGCGACACGCGCGAGGTCGCCGAGACCCTGAAGGCGCAGAATACGGACGCCAATTGGCGGGTGCGCGACGACCGCGACGCGGCGCCGTCGCTGCGCCGGACCATCGATCAGCTGACCATGTACCTGACCCTGGTCGGGCTGACCGCCCTCCTGGTCGGCGGCGCCGGGGTCGGCAACGCGGTGCGGGCCTGGCTGGATGCGCGGTTGGCCACCATCGCCACGCTGAAATGCCTGGGTGCGCCCGGCCGGCTGATCTTCCAGACCTATCTGCTGCAGGTGCTGGTGCTGTCCGCCCTCGGCATCGCCATCGGCCTTCTGATCGGCGCCGCGGCGCCCTCGGCCGTCGCCGCGCTGATCCAGGGGCTGCTGCCGGTCGAGGCCCGGATCGGGGTCTATCCCGGCGCCCTGCTGCTGGCCGCCGGCTTCGGCCTGCTGACCAGCCTGACCTTTTCGCTGTGGCCGCTGGCCCGTGCCACCCGCATCCCGGCCGCGGCGCTGTTCCGCGACCGGGTGGCGCCGCGCCACGCCCGGCCGGCGGCGCGCTTCGTCGCCGTCACCGGCCTGTGCGCCGCCGCCCTGGCCGGCCTCGCCGTCGCCACCGCGGCGGACCCGAAGCTGGCCGCGATCTTCGTCGGCGGCGCGGTCGCCGCCATCCTGCTGTTCACCGGCACCGCGCTCGGCATAATGGCGCTGTCGCGTCGCGCGCCCCGTTCCCGCCGGCCGGGGCTGCGCCTGGCTCTGGCCAACCTGCACCGGCCGGGCGCGCCGACGCCGCAGATCGTGCTGTCGCTCGGCCTCGGCTTGACCGTGCTGGCGGCGATCGCCCTGATCCAGGGCAACATGGACCGGCAGATCCGCGACACCCTGCCAGACCAGGCGCCGTCCTTCTTCTTCGTCGACGTGCAGAAGTCGCAGAAGCAGCAGTTCGATGCCCTGATCCAGGGCACGCCGGGCGCCGCCGACCTGGCCGAGGTGCCCAGCCTGCGAGGCCGGATCGCGGCGGTGAACGGCGTGCCGGCCGACAAGGCGGTGGTCGACGCCAGCAAGTCGAACTGGCTGCGCGGCGACCGCGGCGTCACCTATGCCGCGGCGATGCCGCCGAAGGACAGGCTGCTGCAGGGCCAGTGGTGGCCGGCCGGCTATGACGGCCCGCCACAGATCTCGGTCTACAAGGACATCGCCGAGGCCTTCGGGCTGAAGCCGGGCGACCGGATGACGATCAACGTGCTGGGCCGTGACATCGAGGCCGAGGTCGCCAGCATCCGCGACATCGACTGGAGCACGCTGGGCATCAACTTCACCCTGATCATGTCGCCGAAGCCGCTGTCGGCCGCGCCGCACACCTGGCTGGCCACGGTCCGGGTGCCGGCGGCCGGGGAGCCGGCGCTGCAGAGGGCGGTGACCGAGGCCTTTCCCAACGTCACCACGGTGCGCCTGAAGGATGCGCTGGAGACGGTGAACGCCCTTCTGTCCCAGATCGGCACGGCGGTGCGGTCGACCGCCGGCGTCACCGTCCTGGCCGGCGCCCTGGTGCTGGCGGGCGCCGTGGTGGCGGGGCACCGCCGCCGGATCTACGACGCCGTGGTGCTGAAGGTGCTGGGCGCCACCCGCGGCGATGTGCTGCGCGCCTTCCTGATCGAATACGGCCTGCTGGGCCTGCTCACCGCCGTCATCGCCTGCGCGCTGGGCAGCGTCGCCGCCTGGGCCGTGCTGACCTTCGTGATGGAGATCGACTGGGCCTTCCTGCCGCTGACCCTCTTGGGCACCGCGGCGCTGTGCGTCGCCATCACGCTGGGCTTCGGCTTCCTCGGCACCTGGGTGGCGCTGGGCCAGAAGGCGGCGCCGCTGCTGCGCAACGAATAGGGCTTGCGGTCGCAACGCCTGAGGCCCTTCGGCGCAGGCGTCAACTGTTGTATGTTGGCCCGACGCTGCCAATATCTGCCGCGTGGTTCTTCACCACATTAGGGGTTTCAAGATGGCCTTCGATCCACAGGGCCGCTACGCAACACCGGGCGCCGGCGCGCGTACCATCGAGCGTGCGGCGTTCGACGAGGGTCTGCGGCAGTACATGCTGCGGATCTACTGGTACATGGCCGGCGGCCTGCTGGTCAGCGGCATTACCGCCGCGGTGGTGATGTTCACCCCGCTCGGCGGCGTGTTCCTGGCCGCCAACGCCTTCGGGCAGGTCGGCCTGACCCTGCCGGGCTGGATCGCGCTGCTGGCGCCGATCGGCCTCATTCTCTGGATGAGCATGGGCATCCGCTCGATGAGCGCGTCCACGCTGCAGAGCCTGTACTGGGCGTTCGTGGCCCTGCAGGGCATCGGCCTGGCGCCGATCCTGCTGGCCTATACCGGCGAGAGCGTGGTCCGGGTGTTCTTCATCACCGCGGCCTCCTTCGCGGGGCTGAGCCTGTACGGCTACACCACCCGGCGCAGCCTGTCGGCCTTCGGCTCGTTCCTGGTGATGGGCCTGTTCGGCATCATCATCGCCAGCCTGGTCAACATCTTCCTGGCCTCGAGCGGCCTGGCCTTCGTCATCAGCGTGCTCGGCGTGCTGATCTTCGCCGGCCTGATCGCCTACGACACCCAGCGGCTGAAGGAGCAGTACGCCGAGGGGCTGGGCCAGGAGGTCGAGACCAAGACCGCGGTCTGGGGCGCGCTGACGCTGTACCTGAACTTCCTGAACCTGTTCCTGTTCCTGCTGCGGCTGTTCGGCAACCGCAACTGACGGACCGTCGTCATGACGGACAGCCCGGCGGCCTCGGCCGCCGGGCTTCGCTTTTCCGGACCGCGCCATCGATATGGACATGACCGAAGCCGTTCCCGACCAGTCCCGAAAAGGCCGCCTGGCCGACGCGCTGGACAGCTGGATCGTCGACCACTGCGTGTTCCGGACCTTCGTCAACACCCGGGTCGAGATCGCGCCGGGTGTCTGGCGGTCCGGCCAGCCGCTGCCCTACCAGATCCGCGGCATGGCCCGCGACGGCATCCGCACCATCATCAACCTGCGCGGCCCGCGCGATTGCGGCTCGTACCGCCGCGAGGCCGAGGCTTGCCGCCGTTACGGCATCACCCTGGTCGACGTCACCACCAAGTCGCGCGACGCGCCGAAGGTCAGCGTGCTGCACCAGATCAAGCGGGCGCTGGACGCGGCGGAGTACCCGATCCTGGTGCATTGCAAATCGGGCTCCGACCGCGCCGGGCTGGCGGCGGCGCTGATCCTGATGACGCGCGAGAACACGCCGCCGGCCGAGGCGCTGAAGCAGCTGCACTGGCGCTACCTGCACTTCAAGAAGTCGCCGACCGGCCTGCTGGACCGCTTCATCGAGGCCTATGCCGAGGCCAATGCGCGCGAGCCGATCGCCTTCTGGGACTGGGTCGACACCGCCTATGACCGCAAGAAGGTGAAGGCCTCCTTCACCCCCAGCGGCCTCGCCACCATGATCGTGGACGGGCTGCTCAAGCGGGAGTGAGGCGGCTTCCCGCAGGTCCGAATTCGGTCTATATTCGGGCCGAGGCAAGGAGGCCGCGATGAAGCTGTCCGACCGCATCAAGCCGATCAGCTACCTGAAAGCCCACGCCCCGGAGGTGATCCAGGGGCTGCGGGAGGGGCAGGAGCCGTTCATCATCACCGTCAACGGCGAAGCCAAGGCGGTGCTGCAGGACATCGACAGCTACGAGCAGACCCAGGAGACGCTGGCGCTGCTGAAGATCCTGGCAATGGGCGAGCGTGAGATCGAGGCTGGCGAGGGGCTGCCTGTCGACGAAGCCTTCGCCGAGATTCGGGCCAACCTCAAGATCTGATTCGCGATGGCGCTCAAGGTCATCCTGTCACCTGCCGCAAGGCGGGACGTCGAGGAGATCTGGCGCTTCATTGCGGAACAGGACTCCGTCGAGAATGCCAGCAGGGTGCTGGAAGCCCTCCAGGACGCCATGAAAGGGCTCGGAAATCTGCCGCAGCGTGGCAACGTCCCAAAGGAATTAAGGGCGTTCGGCAATACCGAGTACCGCGAGATCCATTATAAGCCATACCGCATCATCTATCGGATCGGCGCGACAACCGTGAACGTCCATGGCGTTTTCGATGGGCGCCGGAATATGCAGATTCTGCTGCAGCGCCGGCTGCTGAAATCGCTTTGAGCCAAATGAAAAGGGCGCAGCCTCGGCCGCGCCCTTTCCCGTTTCCGTCCCTGAACCCGGTTCTTACGCGTAGTGCTGGCCGAAGCGGTTGGCCAGGAAGTCGGACAGATCGGCCTGCTCCTGCCGCACGAAGCCGCTCTGCGGCAGCTTGCCCGAGCGGTGCAGGTCGACCATGGCGCAGATGCCGGCCGCGGTCGTCACCTGGATCGCGCTCCACAGCTGGCCGGCGATCTCCTTGGCATAGACCTTCTTGGCGTAGGTCTCCTGCATCAGCCGGCCTTCCTTCTTGCCCCAGGCGGTGACGAAGATCAGGACCACGTCCTGCTTGGTCATCGGGATCGAGGCCTCGAGCACATCCTTCAGGATATCGCGGCGCTGCCCCAGCTGCAGCTCGTTGACCAAGAGCTTGACGATGTCGCGATGGCCCGGATAGCGCACGGTCTTGTAGTTCAGGAACTTGACCTTGCCGTCCAGCGTCTCGCACAGCGTGCCGAGGCCGCCCGAGGTGTTGAACGCCTCGTAGTCGATGCCGTCGAGCGAGATGTGCTCCATGCCCTCGAGCGGCAGCACCTCGCGCAGCTCGCCCTCATGGATCGCCTCGCAGGGATTGCAGTACTCGTTGATCAGCCCGTCGGTCGACCAGGTCAGGTTGTATTTCAGCGCGTTCGACGGATAGACCGGCAGGGCGCCGACGCGCATGTGCAGCGTGTGCAGCTCGTCGAAGCGCTTGGCCAGGTCGTAGCCGACGATCGAGATGAAGCCCGGGGCCAGGCCGCATTGCGGGGTGAAGGCGGTCTTCGCGCCCTCGGCCAGGGCCTTGACCCGACGGGTGCTCTCGACGTCCTCGGTCAGGTCGAAATAATGGGCGCCGCGGTCCTTCGCCGCCTCGGCGATCAGCGGCGTCAGGTGGAACGGCGCGGCCGAGATCACCACGTCGTGGCCGGACACCGCGTCGCGCAGCGCCTGCGGGTCGTCGAAGCGCAGCTGGCGCTTGGCGACGCCGGCATCGAGCCGGTCGAGCATGCCCTGGTCCTGGTCGCCGACGGTGAGGTCGTAGTCGCCGGTGGCGGTCAGCAGGGCGGTGATGCAGGTGCCGATCTTGCCGCCGCCGAGCAGCAGAACCTTGGTCATGACGCCTCTCCTTCAGACGAACGCCCCGCGGCAAAGGCGCCGGGACGGTTCGGATGGCGCCGTCTCTACACCCGCCGGAAAGCCGCAGAAAGCCTTGTGTCCCGGCGTTCCGGAAGGTGCGCGCGGAGGCCCCGCGACCTTCGAGTCGCCGGTGGATCGGAAGAGGACAGAAAGATAATTAGCCGGCCGGATTCTGTGGCCGCAGGCTCATTCAACACTGATTCTGCCGTAGGTTGGGTTCGCCCAGCGAACCCAACAAGCCGACCGCAGGATGTTGGGTTCGCGTGCCGCGAGCCCAACCTACGCGATGATGGCAGGCCGCAGCCGGACCACGCCGCGCAGAACCTGACCCGGCTCCAGCACCGCCATGCCGGTATCGGTGCGGCCGGCCTCGGCCAGGTTGAAGGCGTCGGTCGCGTTGCTCACCGGCTCGACGCAGACATAGGGATCGTCCGGCGAGTAGCAGACCAGGAAGTCGAAAGGCGCGTCGGCCTCCATCACCAGCCGGGCGCGATGCTCCGGCCAGTCGATCACCGCCCGCCGATCCCAGCCGGTGAAATTGTTGTCCATCCGCACCGCATCCGGCCGGACGCCCCGCCGGAAATCCTTCTCCAGCGGCGGCTCGACCAGCTCCAGCGGCATCACCTCGGAATCGTTGAGCCACATCCGCTCGATCCCCGCGGTCACAATCGTCTGCGGCGTGCGCGGGAAATAGAAGTGCTGGCCCAGCCCCGCCGGCATCGGCTCGCGGCCGGTGTTCTCGACCGACAGCTCCAGGCTGAATCCGGCCGGTGTCAGCTCGAAGTCCTGCCGCGCCCGGTACGGGAACGGCCAGGCGTCGGCGGCGTAGTCGTCGACCAGGACGCAGCGGGTCGCCGACCGCTCCACCACCGTCCAGGGCCGCTGCCAGCCATGGCCGTGCAGCTGGTGCCGCTCGCGCGTGTTCAGCGGCAGCTGCACCTCCCGCCCCCGGAAGCGGAAGCGGCCCTCGCGGATCCGGTTCGAGAACGGGGTCAGCGGGAAATTGGCGAGGCCGAGCGGGTCGCCCGCCGCCAGCGCCGCCGTGGTGGCCGGGCGCAGCCAGTCGCGCCGGTCCGGACCCGAGCCGGTCCACCAGGCGGCGATGCCGCCACCGATCGCCGGCACGATGTCGATCCCGCTGTCCCCGGCCCGCAATTGCACCGTCTCGATCGTCATTCCATCCTCCCGTTGCGATCGCCCTTGTCAGCAATGTTCGGCAATGCTTGACGCCGATCCGTCGAGGGCTCAATACTCCATTTGTATGATGAATAGCAAAGAGCGCGATCGGCAAGCCAGATCGCGCCGCTGAGGAAAGGCCGTGGTCGAGAAGAGCGGAGAGAATGTCGTTCGTGCGGACGGCATGCGGATGGCCCGTGGCAGGACTGCCCGGCTCAGCCCCGACCTGCGTATCGACCGGAACGAGATCGTCGGGCCGAAGGAAGACGGCGGAGCCGGGACGCTGCGGCGCCCGAGCGGCTTCGACCGCGTCTGACCGGCAGCAGGAAAGGGGAACAGATGTCCGGCCCGGAGAGACCAATCGGGGAGAGACCGATCGCGATGGCCGCTGCATCGGCCCATCCGGATGCGACGATGGCCGGGACCCCGGTGCTGCGGCGCGGCCGGCGCCCGGCGGAGGCCGCGGGCACCGCCGACCAGCCGCATGGCGGCAGCAAGACCTTCTCGCGCCGCTCGCTGCATGGCCAGATCGCCTACGACATCGGCACCCGGATCGTGCGCGGCGACATCCAGCCCGGCACCGTGCTGCCGAACGAATCCGACCTGTCGAACCAGTTCTCGGTCAGCCGCACCGCGCTGCGCGAGGCGATCAAGGTGCTGGCCGCCAAGGGGCTGGTCGAATCCCGTCCCAAGACTGGCACCCGGGTGCGGCCGCGCGGCGAATGGAACATGCTGGACCCGGACCTCCTGGCCTGGCAGTTCGCGACCCAGCCGATGGAGCGCCTGGCCAAGGACCTGTTCGAGATCCGCCAGATCATCGAACCGGCGGCGGCGGCCATGGCGGCCGAACGCGCCGACGACGACCAGCGGAAAGCGATCAGCCGCGCCTTCGCCGACATGGAGACGGCGCCGGACGGCGACGCCTCGGTCGAGCCCGACCTGCGCTTCCACCAGTCGATCCTGGCGGCTTCGAACAACGAGTTCCTGCAGCCGCTGGGCGCCCTGATCGAGACCGCGATGGCCTCGAGCTTCCGCATCACCAACAACGAGCCTGGGGCGCTGCAGGTGTCGCTGCCCCTCCACCGCTCGGTGCGCGACGCCATCCTGGCGCATGAGCCGGAGACGGCGCGCCAGGCAATGCGGATCCTGCTCGAGGACGCGGCGCAGGACATGCGCCGCGCCCTGCCGCACATCAAACCGAAATCCTGAACACAGCCTAGCCAACAAGGACTCTCCGCAATGGCTGACGACGCCGGCAGCAACAACAACAAGAAGCGTTACCGCTCTTCCCATTGGTTCGGCACCCATGACAAGGATGGCTTCCTGCACCGCAGCTGGATGCGCAACCAGGGCCTGCCGGACCATGTCTTCGACGGACGGCCGGTGATCGGCATCTGCCAGACCTTCTCCGAGCTGACCCCCTGCAACGCCCATTTCCGCAAGCTGGCGGAGCATGTGAAGCGCGGCATCTGGGAGATGGGCGGCTTCCCGGTGGAGTTCCCGGTGTTCTCGACCGGCGAGACCAATCTGCGGCCGACCGCGATGCTGTACCGCAACCTGGCGGCGATGGATGTCGAGGAGGCGATCCGCGCCAACCCGATCGACGGCGTCGTGCTGCTGACCGGCTGCGACAAGACCACGCCGTCGCTGCTGATGGGCGCGGCCAGCTGCGACATCCCGGCGATCGTCGTTTCCGGCGGCCCGATGCTGAACGGCCGCTACCAGGACCGGACCATCGGCTCGGGCACCGCGGTCTGGCAGTTCGACGCCGACGTCAAGGCCGGGGTGATGAGCCTGCAGCAGTTCATGGAGGCCGAGCAGGCGCAGTCCCGCTCCGCCGGGCACTGCATGACCATGGGCACGGCCAGCACCATGAACTCGATGGCCGAGGCGCTGGGCACCAGCCTGACCGGCTGCGCCGCGATCCCGGCGGTCGACGCCCGCCGCTACGTCATCGCCCACATGTCCGGCCGGCGCATCGTCGAGATGGTGCATGAGGATTTGCGCATCTCGAAGATCCTGACCCGCGAGAACTTCCTGAACGCGGTGCGGGTCAACGGCGCCATCGGCGGGTCGACCAACGCGGTGATCCACCTCTTGGCCCTGACCGGGCGCACCGGCGCCGACTTCACCCTGAAGGATTGGGACGAGTTCGGCCGAGACGTGCCGACGCTGGTCGACCTGATGCCGTCCGGCCGCTTCCTGATGGAGGATTTCTACTATGCCGGCGGCATCCCGGCGGTGACCCGGGCGCTGGGCGAGAACGGCATGCTGTTCAAGGACGCCCCGACCGTCACCGGCAAGTCGATGTGGGAGAACGTCCAGAACGCCGCCAACTGGAACCCGGAGGTGATCCGCCCCTGGGACAACGCGCTGGTGAAGCAGGGCGGCATCGTGGTGCTGAAGGGCAACCTGGCGCCGGACGGCGCCGTGCTGAAGCCCAGCGCCGCCACGCCGGAGCTGATGCAGCACCGCGGCCGCGCCGTGGTGTTCGAGAGCATCGAGCACTACAAGGCCCGCGTCGACGACCCGGATCTCGACATCGACGAGACCTGCGTCATGGTGCTGAAGAATTGCGGCCCGAAGGGCTATCCGGGCATGGCCGAGGTCGGCAACATGGCGCTGCCGCAGAAGGTGCTGAAGAAGGGCGTGCGCGACATGGTCCGCATCTCCGACGCGCGGATGAGCGGCACCGCCTACGGCACGGTGGTGCTGCACACGGCGCCGGAGGCGGCGGCCGGCGGCCCGCTGGCCCTGGTGCAGGACGGCGACATGATCGAGCTGGACGTCGCCGGCCGGCGGCTGCATCTCGACGTGCCCGAGGCGGAGCTGGCGGAGCGGCGCCGCCGCTGGTCGCCGCCCGAGCCGACGATGAAGGGCGGGTACCAGGAGCTGTATGTCCGGCACGTGATGCAGGCCGACAAGGGCGCCGACCTGGACTTCCTGGTCGGCTGCCGCGGCCACGCCGTGCCGCGCGACAGCCACTGAGCACGATCCGGGCCCGTCCCGGCCGGGACGGGCCCTTTCCTTGCAGACGGACGTCATGACCGAATACGCGATCTATCCGTCGCTGCGCGACAAGCCGGTCTTCGTGACCGGCGGCGGCAGCGGCATCGGCGAAAGCATCGTCGAGCATCTTTGCCGCCAGCAGGCGCGGGTGTTCTTCGTCGACATCAATGCGGATGCGTCGACCGCGCTGGTCGACCGGCTGAAGGCCGAGGGGCTGGCGGTGCCGCTGTTCCGGCATTGCGACCTGCGCGACATCGCCGACCTGCGCGCCGCAGTGGCCGAGGCGCAGGCGGCGATCGGGCCGATCCGAATCCTGATCAACAACGCGGCGCACGACCAGCGCCACGCGCCGGAGACGGTCGAGCCCGACTATTGGGACGAGCGCATGGCGGTGAACCTGCGCCACCAGTTCTTCGCCGCCCAGGCGGTGCAGCCGGGGATGCGCGACGCCGGCGGCGGCTCGATCATCAATTTCGGCTCGGTCTCGTGGCGGCTGCGCCAGGGCGGCATGCCGGCCTATACCTCGGCCAAGGCCGGGGTGGAGGGGCTGACCCGCGGCCTGGCGCGCGACTGGGGCCCGCAGCATATCCGGGTCAACACCGTGATGCCGGGCTGGGTCATCACCCAGCGCCAGAAGGACCTGTGGCTGACGCCGGAGGCGGATGAGGAGCGCCGGAAGGGGCAATGCATCCCCGACCAGGTTCTGCCCGTGCATCTGGCGCAGATGACCCTGTGGCTGGCGGCGGACGACAGCGCCATGTGCACCGGCCAGACTTTCGTTGTGGACGCCGGCTGGGCGTCGGGACTGTGAGGCGGAAATGAACCTGATCCAACTGCGCACCAAGGCCGGCGAGCGGCGCGTCGGCATCGTCTCGGGCGGCGACACGCTGAAGCTGCTGTCCGCCTTCGACACCACATACGACCTGGCCCAGGCGGCGATCGCGTCGCGCAAGACCATCGCCGAGCTGGCTGCGGCCGATGACGGCGCCGGCGCCGACTCCTACGATTCGGTGATCGCCGAGGCCCGGCTGCTGCCGCCGCTGGACCATCCCGATCCGGCGCATTGCATCGTCACCGGCACCGGCCTGACCCATCTCGGCAGCGCCGACGCCCGCGACCAGATGCACAAGAGTCTGGGCGAGGCGGAGAAGCTGACCGACAGCATGAAGATGTTCCGCGACGGCCTGACCGGCGGCAAACCCGCCGGGGGCAAGCCGGGCGTGCAGCCGGAATGGTTCTACAAGGGCGACGGCTCGATCGTGGTCGCCGGCGAGCAGCCCCTGACCATGCCGTCCTTCGCGCTGGACGGCGGAGAGGAGCCGGAGATCACCGGCTGCTACCTGGTCGGGCCGGACGGCACGCCCTGGCGCGTCGGCTTCACCGTCGGCAACGAGTTCTCCGACCACATCACCGAGCGGCAGAACTACCTGCTGCTGGCCCATTCCAAGCTGCGCCAATGCTCGGTCGGGCCGGAGCTGCTGGTCGGCCCGCTGCCGGAGGATGTGCGCGGCACCAGCCGCATCACCCGCGGCGGCAAGACGATCTGGGAGAAGCCGTTCCTGAGCGGCGAGGCCAATATGAGCCACTGGATCGCCAATCTCGAGCACCACCACTTCAAATACGCGCTGTTCCGCCGGCCGGGCGACGTGCACCTGCACTTCTTCGGCACGGCGACGCTGAGCGTCACCGACGGCATCAAGCCGGAGCCGGGCGACCGCTTCGAGATCGAAGCCAAGGCTTTCGGCCGCGCCCTGCGCAACCCGCTGGCGCGCGCGGCGGAGGAGACGGTGACGGTCCGGGCGCTGTAGGCTCGGGCAGACGAATCCCCTACTGTCATTGCCGGGCTTGACCCGGCAATCCAGAAGATGTCGACAGACTCTGGATGCCCGGGTCAAGCCCGGGCATGACAGCAGGGGCAATGGCCGATCGGAAGGCACGGCCCCTCAGGCGGGCCGGAACACGGGGAAACGCGGATGAACAGGATCGATCTCGACGGCAAGCTGGCCGTGGTCACCGGCGGAGCGCAGGGCATCGGCCGGGCGGTGGCCGAGCGCTTCATCGCCTCGGGCGCCCAGGTGGTGCTGTGGGACCGTGACCAGGCGCTGGTCGAGGCGACGGCGCAGGCGATCGGCGCCAAGGGCGTCGCCATCGACGTCACCGACGCCGCAGCGGTCGCCGCGGCGGTCGAGGCCCAGGGGCGGATCGACATCCTGGTCAACAATGCGGGCATCGCCGGTCCTTCGGTGAAGACCTGGGACTATCCGATCGACACCTGGCGCCAGGTGATCGAGCTGGATTTGAACGCCGTCTACTACTGCTGCCGTGCGGTGGTGCCGGGCATGATCGCCCGCAACTACGGCCGCATCGTCAACGTGTCATCGATCGCCGGCAAGGAGGGCAACCCCAACGCCAGCGCCTATTCCGCCGCCAAGTCCGGCGTGATCGCCCTGACCAAGTCGCTGGGCAAGGAGCTGGCGGGCCACGACATCGCGGTCAACTGCATCACCCCGGCCACCGCCAAGACCCGGATCCTGGAGCAGATCAGCCAGGAACACATCGACTACATGCTGTCGCGCATCCCCCGCGCCCGGTTCCTGAAGGTCGAGGAGGCGGCATCGATGGTGGCCTGGCTGTGCTCGGCCGAGAACAGCTTCACCACCGGCTCGGTCTTCGACCTGTCGGGCGGCCGCGCGACCTACTGAGCCGATGGCCGACGCCGACCTCTTGGCGGCGCTGCGCCGGATGGGGTTGGCCGGGCCGGACGAGACGCCGCGCTTCACCGCGCTGACCGGCGGCGTCTCCTCCGACATCTTCCGGGTCGACCTGGCCGCGGGCCCGATCTGCGTCAAGCGGGCGCTGGCCAAGCTGCGGGTGACCGCCGACTGGCGGGCGCCGGTGGCGCGCAACCTGTACGAGGCGCGCTGGATGCGGGTGGCGGCCGGCATCGTGCCCCAGGCAGTGCCGCGGCTGCTGGGCCAGGACGAAGCGGCCGGGGCGCTGGCCATGGCCTATCTGGCGCCGGAGGACCATCCGGTGTGGAAAGCCCAGCTGCGCGACGGCCGCGCCGACCCGGCCTTCGCCGCCGAGGTCGGGCGCCGCCTCGCCGCCATCCATGCCGCCACGGCAGCGGATCCGGCTCTGGCGGCCGAGTTCCCGACCGACGGCATCTTCTACGATATCCGGCTGGAGCCGTATCTGGTGGCGGCCGCGGCTGCCCATCCGGACTGCGCCGACGCCCTGTACGCGCTGGTCGAGACCACGCGGACGACGAAGCTGGCGCTGGTGCATGGCGATGTCAGCCCGAAGAACATCCTGGCCGGGCCGCAGGGGCCGGTGGTCCTGGACGCCGAATGCGCCTGGTGGGGCGACCCGGCCTTCGACCTGGCCTTCTGCCTGAACCACCTGCTGCTGAAGGGCCTGTGGCGGCCGGCCTCGGCGCCGGATTTCCTCGCTTGCTTCGACGCGCTGGCCGCCGCCTATCTCGTCGGCGTGGACTGGGAGTCGCCCGACGCCTTCGAATCCCGCGCCGCCCGCCTGCTGCCCGGCCTGTTCCTGGCCCGGGTCGACGGCAAGTCGCCGGTCGAGTACCTGACCGACGAGGCGCAGAAGGGTCGCGTGCGCCGCGTGGCCCGGGCCCTGCTGCTGGACCCGCCGGCGCGATTGGCCGAGATTCGGACCGCCTGGACGAAGGAGCTGAGCCCATGACCCGCACCACCATCGCCGCGGTCCACGGCCGGCGCGTCTGGGACAGCCGGGGACGGCCGACGGTCGAGGCCGAGATCCGGCTGGACGGCGGCGCCGCGGGCCGCGCCATCGCCCCGGCCGGTGCCTCCACCGGATCCGGCGAGGCGCGGGACCGGCGCGACGGTGGCGCGGCCTTCGGCGGCCATGACGTGCAGGGCGCGGTGGCCGCGGTGAACGGCGAGATCGCCCGCGCCCTCGCCGGCTTCGACGCCGCCGACCAGGCCGGGCTGGACCGGGTGCTGATCGAGCTGGACGGCACGCCGGACAAGGCCCGGCTGGGCGGCAACGCCACCATCGCCGTGTCGATGGCCGCGGCCCATGCCGCCGCGGCCGCCGCCGGCCTGCCGCTGTGGCGCCATCTCGGCGGCGACGACGCCACCCTGCTGCCGCTGCCCGAGATCCAGATCTTCGGCGGCGGCGCCCATGCCGGGCGGCGGCTGGACGTGCAGGACTTCCTGGTGGTCTGCCCCGGCGCCGGCAGCTTCGCCGAGGCGCTGGACTGGACCGCCGAGGTCTACCGCGCCGCCGGGTCGCTGATGGCCGACGCCGGCAAGTTGTACGGCGTCGCCGACGAGGGCGGCTTCTGGCCCGACTTCGCCGATGCCGCCGAGGCGCTGGACATGCTGCTCCGCGCCATCGAGCGCGCCGGCCGCCGGCCCGGCGAGGAGGTGGCGATCGCACTGGACGTCGCCGCCTCCGAGTTCGGCCGCCACGGCCGCTACCGCTTCGAGGGGCGGGAGTTGGACACCGGCGGGATGGTCGACCTCGTCGCCGGCTGGACCCGGCGCTGGCCGATCGTCTCGGTCGAGGACCCGGTGGCGGAGGACGACGCCGCCGGCTTCCGCGCCGTCACCGCCGCGATCGGCGACCGGGTGCAGGTGGTCGGCGACGACTTCCTGGTCACCGACGCGGCGCGGGTGCGCGACGCCGCGACGGCCCGGGCCTGCACCACCGTGCTGATCAAGCCGAACCAGCGCGGCACCCTGACCGAGACCAGGGCGGCCTGGGAGGCGGCGCAGGCGGCCGGCCTGGGCGGCATCGTCTCCGCCCGCTCCGGCGAGAGCGAGGACACCACCATCGTCGACCTCGCGGTCGGCTGGAGCGTCGGCCAGCTGAAAGTGGGGTCCTTCGCCCGGTCGGAGCGGATGGCGAAGTGGAACGCGACCCTCAGGATCGAGGAGGCGCTGGGCCCCCGCGCCATCTTCGCCGGGCGAAGCGTCTTGCGCGGGTGACCGGTCTGGAGTGTTCTGCCCGTCCCGCAACCGGATGAGTCCATGAGCCTCGCCTCGATCGATCTGCGCATCCTCGGCCTCGCCATCCTCGGCATCGCCGTCCTGACCCTGCTGGTCGCCCTGTTCCGCCGGCCGCGGCTGGACGTCGCGCCGCTGACCGGCGCGATCGAGGATCTGCGCCGCGACCTGGCGCGGGTGGAGCAGGAGCTGCAGACGGCGGAGCGGCGCGGCGAGGCCTCGGCCGAGGCACGGGACAGCCGGCAGCGGCAGGAGATCGCGTCGTCGCTGCAGAACACCGGCGCGACCCTGGTCGGCGCCATGAAGGCGATCGGCGAGACCCAGCAGACCCGCCTCGACACCGTCGCCGCCCGGCTGCAGGCCTTGTCCGAGTCGATGGCGCAGAGCCAGAACCGGCTGCGCGAGACCATGGACCTGAACCTGCAGTCGCTGCGCAAGGAGAACGAGGCGAAGCTGGAGCAGATGCGCGCCACGGTCGACGAGAAGCTGCAGGCGACGCTGGAGGCGCGGCTGCAGACCCAGTTCCAGACCGTCAGCGAGCGGCTGGAGCGGGTGCATCAGGGCCTGGGCGAGATGCAGGTGCTGGCCGGCGGCGTCGGCGACCTGAAGAAGATGCTGTCCGGCGTGAAGACCCGCGGCACCTTCGGCGAGGAGCAGCTGGACGCCCTCTTGGAGCAGGTGCTGACCGAGGACCAGCTGGTGCGCAACGCCCGGCCGCGGGCCGACAGCACCGAGACGGTGGAGTTCGCCATCCGCCTGCCGGAGGGCGTGCTGCTGCCGGTCGACAGCAAGTTCCCGCAGGAGGATTACGAACGGCTGATCCTGGCGGTGGAGGCCGGCGACGCCGAAGCCGCGGCCAAGGCCGGCGACGGGTTGGAGAAGGCTATGCGCACCGAGGCCAAGCGCATCGCGACCAAGTACATCTGCCCGCCGACCACGACCGATTTTGCCGTGCTGTTCGTGCCGACCGAAGGGCTGTTCGCCGAGATCCTGCGCCGGCCCGGCCTGCGCGAATCGATCCGCGAGCAGCACCGCGTCACCATCCTGGGCCCGACCACGCTGGGCGCCTTCCTGTCCAGCCTGCGCATGGGCTTCCGCACCCTGGCGATCCGGGAGAAATCGGCCGAGATCTGGCAGGTGCTGGGCGCGGTGAAGACCGAGTTCCGGACCTATGGCGAGCTGATGGAGAAGGTCGGCAAGAAGCTGCAGGAGGGGCAGAACGTGATCCACCAGATCGGCGTCCGCAGCCGCGCCATCCACCGCAAGCTGCGCGAGGTGGAGGAGCTGCCGATGGACAAGGCCGCGCCGATCCTGGAGCTCGACGCGCCCGAGGCCGAGATGCCCCCCGTTCCCTCCAACAGCCCGGCGGAAGAAGACACGCCATAGCCCTGTTGCATCGGAAGGCCGCGCGCCCTATCCAGTCATCATTCATCCGACAATAGGTCGAGAGAGGAAACCAGATGAGCGTCCACGCCAACTACATCGCCGGATCCTGGGTCGAAGGCCCGGACGCGTCGAAGAACGTGAACCCGTCGGACCTGTCGGACGTGGTCGGCGAATACGCCCGCGCCGACCGCGCCCAGGCGGAGCAGGCGATCGCCGCGGCCCGCGCCGCCTTCCCGAAATGGTCGATGACGACGCTGCAGGAGCGGCACGACCTCCTGGACAAGATCGGCAACACCATCCTGGCGCGGAAGGAGGAGCTGGGCCGGCTGCTGTCGCGCGAGGAGGGCAAGACCCTGCCCGAGGGCATCGGCGAGGCCGCCCGCGCCGGCCAGATCTTCAAGTTCTTCGCCGGCGAGGTGCTGCGCATCCAGGGCGAGAAGCTGGCCTCGGTCCGCCCCGGCATCGATGTCGAGATCACGCGTGAGCCGATCGGCGTCATCGGCCTGATCACGCCCTGGAACTTCCCGATCGCGATCCCGGCCTGGAAGATCGCCCCGGCCCTGGCCTACGGCAACTGCGTCGTGTTCAAGCCGGCCGACCTGGTGCCGGGCAGCGCCTGGGCCCTGTCGCAGATCATCGTCGATTCGGGCGTGCCGGCCGGCGTGTTCAACCTGGTGATGGGCCGCGGCTCGGTGGTCGGCGAGGCCTTCGTCGCCAGCAAGGATATCGACGCCATCACCTTCACCGGATCGGTCGGCACCGGCCGCAGCATCGCCCTGCGCTGCGCCGAGCTGGGCAAGAAGGTGCAGCTCGAGATGGGCGGCAAGAACCCGATGGTCATCCTCGACGACGCGGACCTGAACACCGCCGTCGGGGCTGCCACCAACAGCGCCTTCTTCTCCACCGGCCAGCGCTGCACCGCCTCCTCGCGCCTGATCGTGACCGAGGGCATCCACGACCGCTTCGTCGCGGCGATGACCGAGAAGCTGAAGGCGCTGAAGGTCGACAACGCGCTGAAGCAGGGCACCGACATCGGCCCGGTGGTCGACCAGAGCCAGCTGGACCAGGACCTGTCCTACATCGACATCGGCGTCAAGGAAGGCGCCAAGCTGGCGGTCGGCGGCGAACGGCTGAACCGCGAGACCGAGGGTTTCTACCTGTCGCCGGCGCTGTTCACCGAGACCACCAGCGACATGCGGATCAACCGCGAGGAGATCTTCGGGCCGGTCGCCTCGGTGGTCCGGGTCAAGGATTACGAGCAGGCGCTGGCGACGGCGAACGACACCGAGTTCGGCCTGTCCGCCGGCATCGCCACCTCGAGCCTGAAACACGCCAGCCACTTCAAGCGGGCCAGCCAGGCCGGCATGGTGATGGTGAACCTGCCGACCGCGGGCGTGGACTACCACGTGCCGTTCGGCGGCCGGAAGGGCTCCAGCTACGGCCCGCGCGAGCAGGGCCGCTACGCCGCGGAGTTCTACACCGTGGTCAAGACCGCCTACACCTTCCCGGGCTGAGAGACCGCTTGATACTGCACCTGGCGTGGCCGTCTGATGGCGGGATCGAGCGCTTCCGGTGCTCACGGACTCAAGCGTCCGCTGCGCGCCGGTTCTCGAAACCACCACCAGCCGACTCACGCCAGCGCAGCCTCAAACGGCCTCTGAGGCCTTTGTCTCTCCCGCAAGTCTCGTAGGTTGGGTTCGCGGCACGCGAACCCAACAGGATCAGGGCCGCTGTGGCGGCGGGATGTTGGGTTCGCCACGGCGAACCCAACCTACGGCGCCACCCCGTATCGGGCGGGTCCAGCGGCGGCGGATCCATCGTCGCCAGGAACCGGTCCGACTCCGCGACCCAGCGCTCCGCCTGCTCCGGCGGCAGCCGGCGTCAGGGGCGCACCCCCGGCGTCTCGACCGGCAGGCCTTCGGCGCGCGAGCGCAGATAGAGCTCGAGCGCCGTGAATTCCGGCGCGCCCCAGGCGTAGGGCTCGGCCCGCACGCCGATCATGCAGTTGCGCATCCGCCGCTGCAGCGACCCGACCGATTGCCATTCCAGCCGGTAGATCGGATAGCCGTTCGGATGCGCCTGCGGGATGATGCTGCCGCCCAGCTTCTGCCCCCAGCGCCGGTCGTGGCAGGCGGCGCAGGACAGGTCGAGCTGGCCGATCCGCCGCTCGAACAATTGGCGCCCCTCTTCGACGAAAGGGGCCAGCCGCGGATCCGTGACCGGTGCCACCGGCATGCCGCGCGACTGGTGGGCGACATAGGTGGTCAGCGCCAGCAGCTCCTGGCTCTCCACGGCGAAGGGCTCGGCGCCCTGGCGTGCCCGGCGGCACTGGTTGACCCGGCCCTGCAGGTCGATCGGCCGGCCGGTCGCCGCGTCGAAGGCGGGGCTGCGGGCGGCGACGCCGCGCATGCTCTCGGCGGCGTCGCCATGGCAGCCGGAGCAGGAGACGCCGGCGGATCCTGCGGGCTGCTGCCACAGCGCCTCGCCCTCCATCACCCACAGCATGCCGGGATTGGCGGTGTCGTCGCGCTGCAGCGCCTGCGTCTCCGGCGCCATGAAGTCGAAGCCCGAGCGCCGGCCGGCATCCGGAGCCTGCCCGCCGACCAGCAGGGCGGCGCCGAGCAGCAGGAGCATCCGGCACGACCGTGCCCGCATCAGGTGACGGCGATCTCGACCGCGGCCCGCTCGACCGTGCCGTCGTCGGCGGTCCAGGCGAATTCGATCGTCCCCGATTCCATGGCCACGGTGGTGAAGGCGATGAAGGGGTTGGCGGACATGGCCGGGAACAGCTCGGCCGCGAACACCTCGACGCCGCCATAGGTGCAGGCGAAGCGGTGGATGATGTCGCGCGGGATCGGCTGGCCGTTCGGGCCGATGCGATATCCCGTCTCCATCTTGTGCGCGATCATCGCCTTGATCTCGATGACCTCGCCGCGCCGCGCGGCCTTCGGCGCGTTGATCAGGGCGCGGGTCACGACAGGTCCTCGATGCAGGCGGCCAGCGTCACGATCACGTCGGCCTCGGCCGACCAGACGCTGCCGTCGCTCATCTCCGCCAGGGCGACGATGGTCTGCGAGGTGGCGAGGCGGACCCGGGTCGAGACGCTGGCCCGGCCGGAGCGGGGGCCGAGATGGAACACCACCATGTCTCCTTGGGGGTTCTTCTCGTTGAACAGGCCGATGCGACGGACGTGGTCGGCCTCGGTCATCGGGCTGTCCACCGCCACCGTGACGCCGACGACGTTGCCGTTCTCGACCAGGGGCGGGATGTCGAATTTGATCCGGCCCGGACGGATCTCGGCCTCGCCGGCGAAGCCGCGGATCGCCTCCTCCAGCGACGGGCGGGCCCGGGCCGGCGAGGGGACCAGCACCAATGCGAGGAGCCCTGCGCCGGCGGCGGCTAGGACATGCCGCCGGCCGAGGAAAACCGAGTCCCCCCTCCCCTCGCGGGAGGGGGATAGGGGG